>NZ_JBKOTX010000248.1:0-6888 GCF_047086965.1 Roseovarius halophilus (ex Wu et al. 2025)
CGCGGCGGCCGCGCTGGCCCGCGCCGAGGGCCTCAAGGTCCGGATACTGGGCGATGCGATCGAGGGCGAGGCGCGCACCGTCGCCGCCGAGCACGCCGCATTGGCCCGTGACCTGCAGCGCACCCGCAGCGGCGCCACGCCCCTGGTGATCCTGTCCGGAGGCGAACTGACGGTGACCCAGCGCGGCGCGGGCTGCGGCGGGCCCAACGCGGAATACTGCCTGGCCCTGGCGCTGGCCCTTGAGGGCACGGCGGGAATTCACGCACTGGCCTGCGACACGGACGGTGTCGACGGCGCCGCGGAGGTCGCGGGCGCGCACATCTCGCCCGACACGCTGGACCGGGCGCGCGCAGCGGGGCTGGACCCGGCGGGCGCACTGGCGCGCAACGACGCGCATGTTTTTTTTGCCGCGTTGGGCGATCAGGTGGTGACGGGGCCGACCCTGACCAATGTTAACGATTTTCGCGCCCTGCTGATCCGCTAGCCCCCACCCCTTTACACAAGCGCGGGCGGGCTATAACGATTGGGTTGCTTCGGTCTGGGACGGCACGCCGTCCCGATAATAGGGAACTGTGGTGCGGTCATGCAGATGGCCAAATCCACGACTGCCCCCGCAACTGTGAGCGGAGAGCGATGCCGGCACATGCCACTTCGGGCCCAGGCCCGGGGGAAGGCCCGGCAAAGCGGCGACCCGCAAGTCAGGAGACCTGCCGAAGTGATCACCCTATCCGGGCGCGGGGCGCGCCAGGGATAACGGACCTTCCGTCGTGGTGGCATCTTTAGCCGTGCGCGGGAGGAGTGCGATCTCCCCCGATCACAAGACCAAAAACAGGGCCGGACACCGGCCCGAGATCCGATTGGGATGACCATGACCAGACAGACCCTCTGGGCGAGCACCGCCCTTATCGCCCTGTCCACCCCCCTGGCCGCGCAGCAGGCCTTCGAGCTGGACGAAATCATCGTCAGCGGCAACCTTGACGAGACCACGCTGGAACGCATCGGCACGACCGCCAGTGTCGTCACCCGGGACGACCTGGAAGAAAGCGGCGAGGCGCGCGTGATCGACTACATCGCCCGCCTGCCCGGCGTCGACGTCCGGGCGCGCGGCCCTGTCGGCACCAAGTCCTCCATCACCGTTCGCGGCGCGGGGCAGAACTATGTGCGCGTGCTGGTCGATGGCATCGACGTGACCGATACCTCGGGCACGCAGGTCGCCTATGACTTCGGCAGCCTGCGCACCGCGGACGTCAGCCGAATCGAGATCCTGCGCGGCGGCCAGGGCGCGCTTTACGGGTCGGAATCCATCGGCGGGGTCGTCAACATCACCACCCGGCGCGCCACCGAGGAGGGCCTGACCACCGGCGCCGCCATAGAACTGGGCAGCTACAACACCCTCGCGGCCAGCTACGGGCTGACCATGAAGCAGGGCGACATGGACCATGCCTTCACCCTGTCCTCGATCCAGACCGACGGCTTTTCCGCAGCCGACGAGAACGACGGCAACGACGAGGCCGACGGCTATCGCGCCAACCGCCTGAGCTTTGCCCTCGGCCGCGACCTGGCCGGAGGCGGCCGGGTCGAGGTCAACGGGTTCTACGAGGACTCCTACGGCGAGTACGATGAAGGCGGCCCTGTGGATGGCTCACCAGATGAAGCGACAGACAACACCGCTCTTGGCCTGCGCGCCATGGCCCAGTTGCCGACCGGCGCCGTCGACAGCGAGTTTGCCGTCACCTACTACGCCATCGACCGTGACACGGAAGGCAGCACGGACTTTTTCAGCGCCGACAATCTCTACCAAGGGCGGCGCCTCGGGTTGTCCTACTTGGGCAAGATGTCGCTGAACCAGTCCTCGGACCTTCGCTTCGGTACTGACTTTACCCACGAAACATTCGACCGCTCTGGCTCGGCTGGTCCCGCGTCCGGGGAAAGCGATACACTGGGCATCTTTTCCGAACTGACCTATGCGCCGTCGGACAATCTCGACCTCGTCGGTAACCTGCGAGTGGATGAACATTCACAATTTGGCACCTTCACCACCGGACGGCTGGCCGCTTCTTGGCGTGTCACACCAGATTACATTGTGCGATCCTCAGCTGCGACCGCGTTTCGTGCGCCCTCGCTCTACGAGCTTTTCGGGGACTCGATTGCAAATCCAGACCTGAACGCAGAAGAAAGTCGGTCAGTCGATCTCGGGATTGAACGCCGAATCGGTCAGAAAGGCTTTGTTCGGGCGACGGTATTTTACAACGAGACGGAAAATCTGATCGACTATTCCGACAACAATACCCCCGACGACTACGACGACGACTTCTATGCCAATGTCCCCGGCACCGTCACGAGAAATGGCTTGGAACTGGAACTGGGCCTGCCGCTGACCGACGCCATGCGGCTGGACGCCAGCTATACCTACACCGAAGGCGACAATCCGCCGCTTGATCAATTCAACGCCTGGAACCTCGAGTTTCCGACGCATGACATCTCGGCGACGCTGTCGGGCGATGTCACCGAGCGGGTCTCGGGCAGTGTCAGCCTGCAGCGCGCGATGGACCGGCCCACGCTCGACGACTACACGGTCGTCAATGCCAAGGTCGGCTACGCCCTGAGCGACGGGGCCGAGGCCTACATGCGCGTCGACAACCTGCTGGACACAGAATACCAGACCCAGGCGGGCTACGGCACCTCCGACCGGGCGTTTTACGTTGGGCTGCGTGCGCAATTCTAGGGTCATATCCCTGGCGCTGGGGGCGGTGCTGGCCACCGCCCCCGCAGGCGCGCAGGACGGGGCTGAACCGGGCGTGCCCGCGGCCCCGCCGGAGCGTGTCGTCTCGATGAACCTGTGCACTGACCAGCTGGCGATGATGCTGGCGGATGACGACCAGTTGCACTCGGTCTCCTACCTGTCGCAGCAGGCGCGCGGGTCGGCGCTGGTCGAGCAGGCCCGGCAGTATGTGCCCAACCGCGCGCTGGCCGAGGAAATCTACCTCATGGACCCCGACCTGGTGATCGCGGGCAGTTTCTCGGACCGCACGACACTGGACATGCTGCGGCGGCTTGATGTGCCCGTCGCCGTTTTCGAGCCCGCGGGCAACCTGTCGGATATCCGCGACCGGGTGCGGCGCATGGGCGCGGTGCTGCACCGCGAAGAGGCCGCCGACCGCATGGTGGCCCGCTTCGAGGCCCGGCTGGCCGATCTGGTCGCACAGGCCCCGCCCGAGGGGGCCCGGCCCAGCGCCGCGCTCTACTCGGCCAACGGCTGGTCCTCGGGCGGCAAGACCCTGCCCGGCCAGATCGTCACCGCCGCCGGGTTCGACCTGGTGGCCGACGATTTCGGCCTGGCCTGGGGCGGCTTCCTGCCGCTGGAACTGCTGGCCATGTCCGACCCGGACGCGGTGATCACCGGCCAGCCCTACCCGGCCGACTCGCGGGCAGAGGAAATCCTCGATCACCCTGTCGTGGCGCATCTGAAACGCGACAGCATGCGCGGCATCGTCAGCGACCAGGACTGGTCCTGCGGCACGCCGCTTGTGCTGGACGCCATCGCGCGGCTTTCGGACGCGCGGCTGGCCGCGAGCGGGGCCGGCCGATGACCCGGCTGATGCTGGTCCTCTCGGCGCTGGTGCTGGCGCTGACCGGCGCCGCGCTGGTGATCGGCCCGGCCAATGCGCCCTATGGCGACAGCCTCGCCGCCCTCTTCGTCGATGACGGCACGCCGCTGACGCTGGTCATGCGCGAAATTCGCCTGCCCCGCGCCATCCTGGCGCTGGCCATCGGGGCCAGCCTCGGGATGGCCGGCGCGGCGATGCAGGGCTACCTGCGCAACCCGCTGGCCGACCCCGGCTTGATCGGGGTCTCGGCCTCGGCGGCGCTGGGCGCGGTGCTGGCGATCCAGACCGGGCTGGCAGCGGCCTTTGCCTTCGGCCTGCCGCTGGCGGCCCTGGCTGGCGCGGTGCTCGGCGTGGTGCTGGTGCTGGCGCTTGCCGGGCCGCGCGGGGCCTCGATCACGTTGATCTTGGCCGGCATCGTCGTCTCGTCGCTGGCCGGCGCGCTGACCTCGCTGGTGCTGAACCTCTCGCCCAATCCCTTCGCCGCCTCGGAAATCGTCTTCTGGATGATGGGCTCGCTCGCCGACCGGTCCATGGATCACGTCTGGCTGGCTCTGCCGCTGATCGCGCTGGGGCTGGCGCTGCTGGCCACACTGACCCGCGGGCTTGAGGCGCTGACCCTGGGCGAGGATGCCGCCCAGGCGCTTGGCATCAACCTGACCCGGTTGCGGCTGACGCTGGTGGTGGGTACCGCGGCCGTCGTCGGCGCCTCCACCGCCGTCGTAGGCACCATCGGCTTCGTCGGACTTGTGGTGCCACACCTGCTGCGCCCCTTCGTGGGGGCGCGGCCCGGCGCCCTGCTCTGGGCCTCGGCGCTGGGCGGGGCGGCGATGCTGCTGGCCGCCGACATACTGGTGCGCGTGGTGCTGCCGACCAAGGACCTCAAGCTGGGCGTCGTCACCGCGCTGGTGGGCGCGCCGCTGTTCCTGCACCTGATCTACAAGACGCGGAGGCAGATGGCATGAGCCTGCTGAGCGTCTCCGGCCTGACCATCCACCGTGGCAAGCGCACCATCCTGCGCGAGGTGGGGTTCGACATCGGCGCGGGCGAGTTGATCGGCCTGATCGGCGCCAATGGCGCGGGCAAGACAACGCTATTGCGCGCGGTTTTGGGCCTGTTGCCCGCCACGGGCCACAGCAGCCTGGCCGCCCTGCCCCGGCGGGACCGTGCGAAACAGGCCGCCTGGATGCCCCAGGCGCGCGAAGTGGCCTGGCCGGTCAGCGTCGAGCGCCTCGTCACCCTCGGCCGCTTGCCGCACCTGGGCGTGGGACAGGCCATGGGGGCCGCCGACCGCGCCGCCATTGACGCGGCGGTCGGCGCCCTGGGGCTGGAGGATTTCCGCCGCCGCACTGCGACCAACCTGTCGGGCGGTGAACTGGCCCGTGTGCTGATCGCCCGCACCCTGGCGCAGGAGACGCCGCTGGTCCTGGCGGATGAGCCCATCGCCGGGCTGGACCCGGCCCACCAGATCCAGACCATGCGGCTCTTTGCCGGGCTGGCGCAACAGGGCCGGTCTGCGGTGGTGTCGATCCACGATCTCGGGCTTGCGGCGCGCCATTGTACCCGGCTGATCCTGCTGGGTGGGGGCCGCCTTGTCGCCGATGGCGCCCCCGGCGACGTTCTCACGCCAGACAACCTGACCGACCATTTCAATATCACGGCGCATTTCGCGCAGACCGAGGCGGGGCCGATCTTCCAGCCGCTCGACGTGGTGGGGATGGACTGAACCGATGAGGAGAGACGGGGCATGACCGATCTGACCACACTCACCGGGATGCTGGCCCGCGGGGGCCCGGCCCTCTGGCTCATTGCCGGGCTGTCGGTGCTGACGCTCGCGCTGGTGCTGTGGAAGATCTGGCGGCTGTCATTGGCCGGCGCCTGGGGCGGTCGCCGGGCCGAGGCCGTGGTGGTACGGCTCTGCGCGGGCAAGGACAGCGCCCTGCCCGAGCGTCCGCGCACGGTGCGGCTGCGCTTTGTCACCGACAGCTGGCAGGTGCTGCACGGCGACGCCCTGGGCGCAGAGGCCGCGCGCGAAGAGATCACCCGGCTGGCGCAACGCACCTTATCGGACCTGCGCGGAGGCCTGCGCCCGCTGGAACTGATCGCCACCATCGCACCGCTGATCGGCCTGCTGGGCACCGTTCTGGGCATGATCGAGGCCTTCCAGGCCCTGCAGGACAGCGGCGCGCAGGCCGATGCGGGCGTGCTCGCGGGCGGGATATGGGAAGCTCTTCTGACCACCGCCGCCGGCATGGCCGTGGCGATCCCGGCCACCATCGCCCAGTCCTGGTTCGAGAGCGTGGCCGAGCGCGTGCGCCTCGACATGGAGGATCATGCGACCCGCCTGGTCATCCATGCCCAGGCGCGCCGGGGGGCCGTGGCCTGATGTTCTCCTTCGCCCCCGAAAGGGCGCCGCGCCGCCCCAGCCTGACCCCGATGATCGACGTTGTCTTCCTGTTGCTGATCTTCTTCATGCTGACCGCACAGTTCACCCGCGACCACAGCCTGTCGCTGACCCCGGGCGGCGCCGGGTCAGAGGCCTACACCGGCCCGCCGCGTCTGGTGCGGATCGCGCCCGAGGGTCTTCGCCTGAACGGGCAGAGGATCGCTCTGGAGGCGCTGCCCGAGGCACTTGGAGGGCTGACCGAGGCCCCCTCGGACATGATCGTCCTGCACCCGGCCGAGGGGGCCGACCTGCAACGCCTGGTGCAGGTGATGACCGCGCTCGAGGCCGCCGGTTTCACCCGGCTGGCCCTGACGGAGGACTAGGCCATGCGCTTTGCAGCCCCGTCCCGCCGCCCCCGCTCCGAGGCCATCGTGCCGATGATCAACGTGGTCTTCCTGCTGCTGATCTTCTTCATGATGACCTCGCGCATCGCCCCGCCCCCGCCGGTCGAGGTCGCGCCCCCCGAGGCCTCGCCCGAGAAACTGGCCGAGGGCGAGGCGGTCTTGTGGATCACCGGCGATGGCACCCCGGCCTTCGGCGACCTGCGCGGTGCGGCGGTCTGGCCCGCGCTGACCGCCCTGCCCGCCGAGGTGCCGCTGACCGTCATCGCCGATGCCGCCCTGTCCGCGACCCGTCTGGCGGCGATCCTGTCGCGTCTCGGTCCCAACCGGGCGGTCGAATTGGTGGTGCGCGGATGATGCGGCTGGATTTCCTTCTGTTTCTGGGGCTGGCGACAGCGGCGCATCTGGCCGTTTTGCCCGCGCCCGATCCGTCGGGGCGCGCCGGCGGCGGCGCCGAGGGCAAGGACAGCGTCACCCTCGCCGCCAGCGCCCCGAC
>NZ_JBKOTX010000249.1:0-6887 GCF_047086965.1 Roseovarius halophilus (ex Wu et al. 2025)
CCGTCGCAACTTCGCAACTCACGGCCCCTTCCCGATGTCCGCTTTTCCTGCCTGGGCCAACTTGCCACGCCAACGCGGCGAAGGTCCGTTGTCCGCCCTTTATGTAGAATGCCGCGTGTGCGAAGATGATGATCAGGCCGGGTTCACCCCAGCCTTTTCCGGTGCGGCGTCAGTTACCGAGTTAAGGAACGTCTGCAGCAAATCGCCGGACAGGGCTCCGGACCGGGCCAGTTCCGTTGCCATGGACGTGAGCACCGACCTGTTTTCGATGAGCACCGTCGTAGCGTGGTCTTCTGCGGCATCGAGCCGGGCCCGGACACGGGCCTGCAGGGCGCGGTCGAAGCGGAGCCGCTCGACCCCGCGCTCGGGCGGGCCGTGCCAGACAGGTCCGGCCTCGCCGAGCCCGAGGCTAAGCTCGATTGCGACGGCGCGCCGGGTGGCGTCGGCGAGATCGCTGTCCTCCTGACCTCCGGCGCCGGCACTGGGCTGACCAAGCATCAACCGTTCTGCAGCCCGGCCTGCAAGAAGGCCGGCGATATCGGCCTCAAGCTCCTCGCGGTAGAGGCCAGACGGCTTGGCCGTCATGCTCGCCTCGCCGCCCGCCGCCGTCAGGCTCAGAAGGTTGACAGTTGCTCGCCCCGTGGCGTGAGCGACGATCGCGTGACCACACTCGTGGACTGCGACTTGCCACCGCAAACCGGGATCGAGCGGGGGGCGACGGTCGCTGATCGCCGCAATCAGGTCATCAAGGCTCAGGGCTCGGCGGGCCCTGCGGGCCGTTCCGCGCGCATCGCGGACCGTTGCGGCAATTTCGGCGCCGGACATCCCGGTCGCGATCCCGGTCAGCGCGCCCAGCTCCGCATCGGCGAGGTCGCCGCTCAAGTGCCATCTGAACGCCTGCGGCAGCAAGTCGGGCGTCGGCTGGCGCATGGTCAGGGTCTGGTCGAACCGTCCCGGGCGCCTGAGCGGCACCACGCCGCCCGCGTTCCTATCTGATCGAGCGGCGCAGCACTGGCCGGAACTGGCCCGCCTGCTGGCCGGTATGAACGTCTTGAGCGACGGCGACCTGATCGCCCTGGGGCTGCTGTGCGAGACGCTTTGCGAGTGGATCGAGGCAGGCCAGACAATCGCGCAGCATGGCGCGACCTATGAGGCCGTGACCGAGGCCGGGGCCACAATGCACCGGGCGCACCCGGCAGTGGCGCAACGTGCCGACGCCGCGCGCCGCGTGCAATCGCTGCTTTCCGAATTCGGGCTGACACCATCGGCCCGCGCCAAGGTGCAGGGCTTGCCCGATCTGCCCGGCGATGATCCGGCGCGGGAGTATTTTGCATGACCGATCATTTGCCACCCGACGCCCGCGCCGCACATGGCCGGATGCTCGACGCCTTCGATGCGATGATGACGGGCGCTATCAGGCGCGCAGGCGAGGCGACAGAGGCCAAGGCCCGGCGCGAGGGCGCAACGCCTCACGAAGCCGCGCAGGCCGCGCAGGACCACGTTAACCGGCTGCTGATCGAGATGACCCGCGAACGCGCCCGGCTTGAAGCCGAGGGGGCGCGGCGGCAATGACGCGCAGCCCTGAAAGCCGACTCTGGCACGCTATCCTTGCTCACGGCTTGCATGACGCTGCACGCGGGCAGGATACCGGCTGGATAGGCTCGCCCGACTTTGCGGCGGTTTGCGCGCTTGCCGGGCTGGACGCCGAGGCGGTGCTGACACGCTTTGACCCCGAGCGGTTTCGACGGCTCATTAAGGCCGCGTGAAAAACCTTTATGCCGCCGATCTGACCGCGCCATGATACCGGATGATGACTTTTGCTTTCTCGCTTCGCGGCGCAAGAAATCCTGAACCCCGTCTATCGGTATCGCCGCCCGCGCGGGGCTGGGCACGGGGACCGCGTGTAGCAATGTAGCGAGTGTAGCAGGCCCTTGCCCATGAAATACGCCAAGCCCTTTTCCGGCATATTCCGGCTTAATCCGCGTTAAGGTGGGGGATATCTTGGGGGCGCAACTTTGCTAATTTCCTTTATTTTCAAGGGCTTAAGTTGGCAAAATGGCGGACCGAGGAGGATTCGAACCCCCGACCCCCTGATTCGTAGTCAGGTACTCTATCCAGCTGAGCTATCGGTCCGCTGCTGGAGCGTGTATCCCCTGAGACGTGACGATGCAAGGGGGCCTGAAAGGAAAATCCTACCGCGACAGGATATCGCCTCGGGGCAGGCTGATATGGAAAGTCGTGCCCTCTTCTCCCGTCGCTGCAAGCGTCAGTGTGCCGCCATGCCCACGGACAAGTTCGGCCGAGATCGTGAGGCCCAGGCCGGCGCCGCCCTTGCTGCCGCGGCCCTGGAACGGTTTGAAAAGGTTGTCACGCGCGGTGCGTGGCATGCCGGGCCCGGTGTCTGAAATCCTGATGAGCCATTCATTATCCGTTTCGTCGGCACTGACATGGACGGTGCCGGGCTGCCCAGAGGCAATGATCGCCTGCCGCGCATTGCGCACGAGGTTCGCGATAACGCGATATAGCTGTTCCTGATCCGCGCGCACCGTCAGGGCCGGGGGCAGATCGACCGTGAATCGAACCTCCGACCCGGCGGTGGCCAGACGTTCGTTTTCGAAGACGTCGTTCACGATATCGGCCAGCTGGAAACGCGTCAGCGTCGGCGCGGGCTCTTCCGCCTTGCCGTAGGCCAACGTCGATTCGCAAAGGTTGACGGCGCGCGAGATCGAGGTCACGAGCTTCGGCGCCAAGCGTTTGACGGCCGGGTCCTCGCTCGTCTCGATACGGTCCATGAACATCTGGGCCGAGGTGAGAATGTTGCGAAGATCGTGGCTGACTTTCGCAACGGCGCTGCCCAGTTGGGCCAAGTGTTCCTTTTGACGAAGGGCACCCGTCAGCTGGGTTTGCATTGATTGGAGCGACTCCTCGGCCTCCCTGAGTTCGGTCACCGCGGCTGATGGCCTGATCACGCGGCGGGTGTCCTCAGGGGCCTCGGCGTAGGACAGCATGTGACCCACGACACGTTTTATCGGGCGCACGAGATAGCACTGGACGGCGAGAAAGAGCAGCCCTGCCGTGATCACGGAAATCACCAGCGACAGAAACAGGATCCGTAGTCCGTAATCTATCATCGCGCTGCGCAGTTCTTGGCTGTCGAGGGTGACTTCGATGAGCTGCCCGCCCATTTGCGGCGGTGTGCCCATGACACGTATCGCACTGGGGGCCGGGTTGGTCAGGCGTGCCATTGCATCATGGATCAGGTCGAAGGCAGTCGCGTCGCGCAGGTCGTACGAGGCCCCAACAGCACCCGGAATCGGGGATGACAGCACGAGCTGCCGTGACGCATCGCGCCGCAGCACAACGTTGTAGACGCCGGCGTTGCGCAGGAGCTCCCCCTCGAGGTCGCCGCTGATCATGTCGTCCGCCAACAAGGCAAGCGATGCGATATGTGCGCGCTCGATACGGTTGATGAGGAAGTCCTCGCGGAACCGCGCGATGGATGGAACGAAGATCAGGATCTCCGCCAGCATGACGAACACGGCGGTCAGTAGAAGAAACCGTCCCGAGAGTGAATTGAGCACGCGCATCCCGTTTTTGTACTCCGATCAGGGGAGCCAGCGCTGGATCAAGCCGACCACCCGTTTCACCGCGGCACTTTCGAACAATTTCGGCGCAAAGAAGGCGCCCGCGGCGCGTTTGCTGATCTCGCCGACAGTGGGATAGGGCGACACCATCCCCGCAACCTGTTTCATTTTCATGCGGTTTGCCAGCACCAGCGCCCACAAGTTTATGTGTTCGCCGGCCTGGTGTCCCACGATTGTAACGCCGACGGGCCGGCCTTTCACCACCATGACCTTGATGAAGCCGTCTGCTTTGCGTTCCGCCAGGGCGCGGTCATTATGGTTATAGGGAAACCGAACCACTTCGACCTTGTCGCCATGAGCCTTATGCGCCTGTGAGTCTGTCTGACCGACCTGTGCAAGCTCGGGCTCGGTGAACGTGACATGGGGAATGTGGCAGGTGTGATGCTTTGCCGGCAATCCAAGGAGGGCGGACCGGATGATCAATCCCGCATGATAGCCCGCCACATGCGTGAATTGCAGTCCCCCCGCGACATCACCGATCGCGTAGACCCGCTTGTTCGTCGTTTTGAGCGACCCATCCACCTGGATGCCACGTTCCGTCGTATCTATGCCGGCGGCTGGAAGATCGAGCCGGTCGATATTCGGCCTGCGCCCCGTCGCCACAAGCAGGTGGCTGCCGCTGTGGACCTGCCCGTCCTCGCCCGTGACCTCGATCGCGTTCCCGTCCCGCCGTACTTCGCGGGCCGCCGTGCCCTCGATGATCGTGACACCTTCCGCGCGAAGGGCGTCGAGCACGACGGTAGAGGCTTCGGGGTCTTCGGGGGCAAGCGCCCGCGCCCCCTCGATGAGTGTGACATCACAGCCAAGCCGGCGATGCGCCTGCGCCATCTCGATCCCGATGGGGCCGCCGCCAATGATGATCAAGTGCCGTGGTTTCTCTTTCAGCTCGAATATCGTTTCGTTCGTTTCGACCGGAACCGTGTCGAGCCCCGGAACAGGTGGTACGGCGGGGGAAGAGCCCGTCGCGATCACGATCCGGCGCGCGGTGATCAGGGTTTCGCCTGCCTGTACGCTGTTCCGGCCGACGAAGCGGCCATAGTCGCGGATCACCCGCACGCCCAGCCGTTCGAAGCGCTCCTGGCTGTCATTCGGGCGGATCTGCGCGATCACGTCTGCCACATGATCCTTGGTTGCCGCGTAATCCACCGCCGGGGCCGCATAGGTGACGCCGAACCGCGCGGCAGCGTCACGGGCATGGGCGGCCTTGCCCGCGGCGATCAGGGCCTTGGAGGGGACGCAGCCGTAGTTCAGGCAGTCGCCACCCATGCGCCCGCCTTCCAGCAGCGTGACATCAGCACCCATTTGCACGGCACCTGCGGCCACTGACAACCCGCCGGAGCCGGCCCCGATGACCAGAAGATCCGTTTTGACGTGCATGGCTCAAATACCCTTTTTCGCCCGGATTTTCTTGATCAGGATCGGCAAGGCGGCCAGCAGGCACAAACCGGTGATGGGGCCGATGACATGGGGCTCCCACAGAAGCGAGAGGTCCGGGTTCTCGCCGCGGTCGAAGACCTCCCCGACGCCGACGCCGACCCACGTGAAGACGATGGCACCCGGGACGATGCCGAGGACCGTCGTGAAAACGAAACTGGAAAAGCGTACCCCAACAAGGGCGGGCAGGAGGTTGGCGACGAAAAACGGCACAACCGGGATAAGGCGGATCAGGAAAAGTACCGATATTTCATGCTCGTGTAGCTCCTTCTTGAGGCGCTTCAGGGTTCCTTCCGACGCATCTATGCGCGTCGTGAGCGTCTGGCCCAGCCCCATGCGGGCCGCAAGAAAGATCGCGACGGCGCCCAGCGAAGCAGCCGCCACGTTCAACAGCGTGCCGACGGTGATCCCGAACAGAAATCCGCCGGTTATAGATGCGACAGCCGCCCCGGGGAGCGACAAGGCAACGATCACGAAATACGACGCGACGAACACGACCGCGAGAATAATGTAATTGGCATCGCGGTATGCAAGCAGCGCCTCACGGTTTTGGCGCAAGGTCACAAGGCTGAGGTGGTCGCCAAGGGCAAGATAGCCAAAAGCGGCCGCCATGAGAATCAGGATCAATGGCAGGTGACGGACCCACGCCGGGCGTTGGTGGCGATCAACGTGTTGCATTTAAGCTTCCTGGTCATTGGCTTGTTTCCGGCCTAGATGCGGTAATTGCAAGGAAATGCCCAGAGCCTTCACACTTGGTTGATGACAAGTGACCGCTCACCGCGCCACTGCGTTCGAACCGTGCGAATTCTTCCGGCCGGTGACATGTTATCCCGAGATGGTGAAAAGTATCGCGGTGTGTTTGACTTGTCAGCTGCGGAGCCGTATAGAGCGCCGTCACAACGAGACGGGCTCGGCGGGATCCTTGTTGGCCCGCCCGCCAAACTGACCGGAGAACCGAGCGATGAAACGCACCTACCAACCCTCGAACCTGGTCCGCAAGCGCCGGCACGGGTTCCGTGCCCGCATGGCCACCAAAGCGGGCCGCAAGATCCTGAACGCGCGGCGTAGCCGTGGCCGTAAATCGCTGAGCGCCTGAGGCGCAACAAGGGTTCATGACCATGACACCGCCGGCCGTCTCCGACCGCGAACGGGGAAGGGGAACACCGGCGGTTTATGTTGTTTTGCAGACACTTAAAAAGCGGTCTGACTTTCTTCGCGCTGCGCGGGCCGGCCGGCATGTGGCGGCGTCCATGCTTGTGCAGGGGCGCGCGCGGGATGACGGCGACCCGGCGGTTCGGGTCGGGTTCACCTGTTCCAAGAAAGTTGGGAACGCGGTGGCGCGCAACCGGGCGAAACGGCGGCTGCGGGCCGTCGCGCGCGAAGTCTTGCCCGGCATGGCGCGCCCGGGGTGGGATTACGTGTTGATCGGGCGCCCGGATGTCACCGTAAAATGCCCGTATGACAGGCTGAGAGCCGACTTGGCGTTGGCGCTCAAGCGACTGCATCAAAAGAGAAAATGACACTTCTTGCGCATATCCTGTCATGGCCGGTGCGCGCCTACCGGCTGATTCTCTCGCCCTGGGTCGGGCATCACTGCCGCTATTACCCGACATGCAGCCAGTATGCGCTGGACGCGCTGGAAAAACATGGTGGTCTCCGGGGGGGATGGCTGGCGCTCAGGCGGATCGCGCAATGCAATCCGTGGGGCGGCTGCTGGTGCGCGGCGTGCTGCGCGTCTTCGGCGTGGCCACGGATCCCGACACCAACATCCTGGCCCTGCGCGACGAGATCGCCGGGGCGCTCCAGCTG
>NZ_JBKOTX010000250.1:0-6884 GCF_047086965.1 Roseovarius halophilus (ex Wu et al. 2025)
GTGGGCCGTGCCGCTGTTCAAGTCCAACAGGAATTTCGCCGATATCCGGCAGGAGGCCGCGATGCTGCAACAGGTGGACCGACGGGCTGGCCGCCGGCAAGGGCGTGATCGTGGCCGAGACCGAGGCGCAGGCGCTGGCCGCCATCGACGACATGTTCGGCGGCGAATTCGGCGCCGCCGGTGCCCAGGTGGTGATCGAGGAATTCATGACCGGCGAGGAGGCCAGCTTCTTCGTTCTGTGCGACGGCGAGACGGCGCTGCCCGTCGGCACCGCCCAGGACCACAAGCGCGCGGGCGAGGGCGACACCGGCCCCAACACCGGCGGCATGGGCGCCTATTCCCCGGCCCCCGTGATGACCGAAACAGTGGCGCGAAAGGCGCTTGAGGAGATCATCAAGCCCACGCTGGCCGAGATGGCCCGCCGCGGCACGCCCTACCAGGGCGTACTCTATGCCGGGCTCATGATCGAGAACGGCCAGCCCCGGCTGGTGGAGTACAACGTGCGTTTCGGCGACCCGGAATGCCAGGTGCTGATGATGCGGCTCGGCGCGCAGGCGCTCGACCTGATGCATGCCGCCGCCGAGGGCCGGCTGGACGAGGCACGCATCAACTGGGCCGATGATCACGCGATGACGGTGGTGATGGCCGCAAGGGGCTATCCCGGCGCCTATGAAAAAGGCAGCGTGATCAACGGTGTGGAGGATTGCCCCGAGGACAGTTGCCACATGGTCTTTCACGCGGGCACGGCGGCGAGAGACGGCCGGTTCGTGGCCAGCGGCGGCCGGGTGCTGAACGTCACCGCGCGCGGCGCGACCCTGCAAGAGGCGCGCGACCGCGTCTACGAGATGGTGGACCGGATCGACTGGCCCGAAGGTTACCATCGGCGCGACATCGGCTGGCGCGCGCTCTGACCGCGCCAGAAAAACGCGGGCCCCGTCTTTCGCTCCCGCGCGGCATTCGCTAGAGGATGACCCGAGCTGTGAAAATGCGCGGGATCACACGTTATGGCGATGGACAAGACCTTCAACGCGAAAGAGGCCGAGGGCCGTCTCTACGAGGCATGGGAAGAGGCCGGCGCCTTCGCCGCCGGGGCCAATGCGCGGCCCGGCGCGGAAACCTTCTGCATCATGATCCCGCCGCCCAACGTGACGGGCAGCCTGCACATGGGCCATGCCTTCAACAACACGCTGCAGGACATCCTGACGCGGTGGCACCGGATGCGCGGGCACGACACGCTGTGGCAGCCCGGGCAGGACCACGCGGGCATCGCCACGCAGATGGTGGTGGAACGCAAGCTGGCCGAGGAAGGTGCGCCGGGCCGCCGCGAGATGGGCCGCGAGAAGTTCCTTGAAAAGGTGTGGGAGTGGAAAACCCATTCCGGCGGGCAGATCATCACACAGTTGAAGCGCCTCGGCGCCTCCTGCGACTGGTCGCGCAACGCCTTCACCATGTCCGGCGCCCCGAACGCGCCCGCGGGCGAGGAGGGCAATTTCCACGACGCCGTGATCAAGGTCTTCGTGGACATGTACAACAAGGGCCTGATCTACCGCGGCAAGCGGCTGGTCAACTGGGACCCGCATTTCGAGACGGCGATTTCCGACCTCGAGGTCGAGAACGTCGACACGCCCGGCCACATGTGGCATTTCAAGTACCCGTTGGCCGGCGGTGCGACCTACACGTATGTCGAACGGGACGAGGACGGCAATGTCGTCTTCGAGGAAGAACGCGATTACATCTCTATCGCCACCACCCGCCCCGAAACCATGCTGGGCGACGGCGCGGTTGCGGTGCATCCGTCCGATGAACGCTATGCCCCCATCGTCGGCAAGTTCTGCGAAATCCCGGTAGGGCCCGGGGAACACCGCCGCCTGATCCCCATCATCACCGATGAGTATCCCGACCCGGATTTCGGCTCGGGCGCGGTCAAGATCACCGGCGCGCACGATTTCAATGACTACGAGGTCGCCAAGCGCGGCAACATCCCGATGTACCGGCTGATGGACATGAAGGCGCAGATGCGCGACGACGGCCCCCCCTATGCCGAGGCCGCCCGCCGCGCGCAGGAAATCGCCGAGGGCGCCGCGTTCACCGTCGAGGACGTGGACAGCCTCAACCTTGTTCCCGATCACCTGCGCGGGCTGGACAGGGTCGAGGCGCGCAAGCAGGTGGTCGCGGAAATCACGCACGAGGGCCTTGCCGTCATGGTGCCCGAGAATGACCCGAGGCTCGGCGGGGGCGCGCACACCCCCGTCGCCCCGGAAGAGGGCGGCGACCCGCGCGATGAATCGCTCGTGCCATTGGTGGAATCCAAGACGCTGATGCAGCCCTTCGGCGACCGCTCCAAGGTGGTGATCGAACCGATGCTGACCGACCAGTGGTTCGTGGACACGAAAAAGATCGTCGGCCCCGCGCTGGACGCCGTGCGCTCGGGCGAGGTCACGATCATGCCCGAAAGCGACCGCAAGGTCTATTTCCACTGGCTGGAGAACATCGAGCCGTGGTGCATCTCCCGCCAGCTCTGGTGGGGGCACCAGATACCGGTGTGGTACGACGCCGATGGCAACCAGTATTGCGCCGCCTCCGAGCAAGAGGCCCGCGAGATGGCCGGCGGCAAGGCGCTGACCCGTGACGAGGACGTCCTCGACACGTGGTTCTCCTCCGGGCTCTGGCCCATCGGCACGCTCGGCTGGCCCGAGGATACCGAGGAACTCGGGAAATACTTCCCCACCTCCGTGCTCATCACCGGCTTCGACATCATCTTCTTCTGGGTCGCCCGGATGATGATGATGCAGTACGCCGTGGTCGGCGAACGCCCCTTCGATCATGTCTATGTCCATGCCCTTGTCCGCGACGAGAAGGGCAAGAAGATGTCCAAGTCCCTTGGCAACGTGCTGGACCCGCTGGAACTGATCGACGACTACGGCGCCGACGCGGTGCGCTTCACCCTCACCGCGATGGCGGCCATGGGCCGCGACCTGAAACTGTCGCCGCAGCGTATCGCCGGCTACCGCAATTTCGGCACCAAGCTGTGGAACGCCGCCCGCTTCGCCGAGATGAACGGCGCCACCGGCAGCGACGGCACCCTGCCCCGGCCCGAGGCCACCGTGAACAAGTGGATCGTCGGCGAAACCGCCAAGGTGCGCGAGGACGTCGATAGCGCACTGGAACAATTCCGCTTCAACGACGCGGCGAACGCCCTTTACAGCTTTGTCTGGGGCAAGGTCTGCGACTGGTACGTGGAGTTTTCCAAGCCGCTCCTGCTGGACGGCGACGCGGCCACCAAGCGCGAGACGCAGAACACGATGGCATGGGTCATCGACCAGTGCCTGATCCTGCTGCACCCGATCATGCCTTTCATTACCGAGGAACTCTGGGGCACACTCGGCCAGCGCGACAAGATGCTCGTCCATGCCGACTGGCCCGACTACGGCACGGATCTGGTGGATCCGCAGGCCGACCGCGAGATGAACTGGGTGATCGGGCTGATAGAACAGGTCCGCTCGGCGCGGGCACAGGTACATGTGCCCGTCGGCCTGTACATCCCCGTGCTCGTCTCCGACCTCGACGCGGCAGGCCGTGACGCGTGGGCGCGCAACGAGGTGATGATCAAGCGGCTGGCGCGGATCGACAGCCTGAGCGACGTCGACAGATTCCCCAAGGGCTGCATCACGGTCACCGTGGAAGGCGGCAGTTTCGGCCTGCCGCTGGCCGACGTGATCGACGTGTCCGAGGAAAAGGCGCGGCTGGAAAAGACGCTCGGCAAGCTCGAAAAGGAACTCGGCGGCCTGCGCGGCCGGCTGAACAACCCTAAATTCGTGGCAAGCGCCCCCGAGGACGTGGTCGAGGAAGCACGCGAGAACCTTGCCCTCCGCGAGGAGGAAGAGACCAAGCTGCGCGCCGCGCTCCACCGGCTGAACGAACTGGGCTGACCGCCGGTCAGCCCGCCGCACCGCCGCGCCGGATCAGACCGTCAAGGTGAAGAACATCCGGCGGAACGGGAACAGAACCGACCCGTCGGCGCGGACGGGATAGGCCGCGCTCATCACCTCTTCGTAACGGGCGATCAGCGTCGCCTTCTCGTCAGGGTCGAGCGCCTGCAGGATGGGCCGGGCATAGGTGCTTTCGGTGAACCGACGCACCGGGTGACTGCCCTTCTCGGCCTGAAGCCGCTGGTAATACTCCGTTTCCCACAGGCGAAACCCGCCGCGGCGGCCCAGGAGCTCCTCGTATTTCACCGGCGCCATGACACCGGGCGTGCCCATCTTCTCGACCCGGCCGGGGAACATCTCCTCGACCAGCCGCAGCCAGACGCGGTGCGAGGGGGCCTTGTTCTGGTGCGGCATCTGAACGGCCAGCGTGCCGCCCTTGGCCAGCATGTCCGCCAGGCGCGGCAGCAACTTTTCATGATTGCCGACCCAGTGCAGCGCGGCGTTCGAAAAGATCAGCCCGGGCGCACGGTGTGGATGCCACTCGGCGATATCGGCCTGTTGAAGGCTGCTGTAGCCGGGCATGGCACGCGCCTTTTCAAGCATCGCGGGCGACGCGTCGACCCCGATCACGGCACGCTGGCCCGCGCGCGCGGCGAGGGCATCGCCCATGGCGCCGTTGCCGCATCCAAGGTCAACCATGTCACCCGCGGCCATGCGCCCGACCGCGTTGAGCAGGTCGAGCGCGGGCCTCAGACGCTGGTCCCTGAAGCGGTTGTAGGCGCTCGGGTTCCAGTCCGGGGTTCTGGCCCTGTCGCTCACGCCGACGGTTCGGGCTCCGGCCCGCCATCGCCCAGCCCCGAGGACGGCTTGGGGTTGGTCTTGGGAATGGCGGCGACGGACGGCGCGCTGCCGCTGTCGGCGGTGTCGTCGTCATCATCCGAATGCGGCGGTTCACCGCGGATGACCCGCTCGATCTCCTCGCCCGTGAGCGTCTCGTATTCCAGCAGCCCCTCGGCCAGCCGTTCCCATTCCTCCTTGCGTTCGGCCAGGATATCATAGGCCTGCTGGTAGGCTTCGTCGATCAGGCGCTTGACCTCGTCCTCGATCAGTTCCTTGGTATGCGCCGAGATCGAGAACCCGCCGGCGGCGTTGCCCATGTAGCCTTCGTGCGCCTGCTCGTAGTCGACATTCCCGATCTTGTCGGACATGCCCCACCGCAGAACCATGGCGCGGGCCAGCCCGCTGGCCTGCTGGATGTCGCCTGCCGGCCCGTTCGACACGTTGTCCGGCCCGTACTTGATGATCTCGGCGGCCTTGCCGGCCATCGTCATCGCGAGTTTCTGCAGGCATTCCGACTTGTGCCAGTTCAGCCGGTCGATCTCGGGCAGGCTGACCACCATTCCCAGTGCACCGCCGCGCGGAATGATCGTCGCCTTGTAGACCGGGTCGCATTTTTCCAGCGTCAGACCGACGATCGCGTGGCCCGCCTCGTGGAAGGCCGTCTTTTCCTTCTGGTCATCCGTCAGCACCATCGAGCGGCGTTCGGACCCCATCATCACCTTGTCCTTGGCGTTCTCGAAATCCTCCATGGTCACGAACCGCCGTCCGACGCGCGCCGCCGTCAGCGCCGCCTCGTTGACAAGGTTTGCAAGGTCCGCGCCCGAGAAGCCGGGGGTCCCCCGCGCGATGATCCGCAGGTCGACATCCGGCCCGAGCGGCGTCTTGCGCGCGTGTACGCCGAGGATCTTCTCGCGGCCCTTGATGTCGGGGTTGGGCACGTTGATCTCGCGGTCGAAGCGGCCCGGGCGCAGCAATGCGGGGTCGAGCACGTCCTTGCGGTTGGTGGCCGCGACGATGATGACGCCCTCGTTGGATTCGAAGCCGTCCATCTCGACCAGAAGCTGGTTGAGCGTCTGCTCGCGCTCGTCGTTGCCGCCGCCATAGCCGGCCCCGCGCGATCGCCCGACCGCGTCGATCTCGTCGATGAACACGATGCAGGGCGCGTTCTTCTTGGCCTGCTCGAACATGTCACGGACCCGGCTGGCCCCGACACCGACGAACATCTCGACGAAATCGGACCCCGAAATGGTGAAGAAGGGCACGCCGGCCTCGCCCGCGATGGCGCGCGCCAGCAGCGTCTTGCCGGTGCCCGGCGGGCCGACCAGGAGCGCCCCCTTGGGGATCTCGCCGCCCAGACGCGAGAATTTCTGCGGGTTGCGCAGGAATTCGACGATCTCCTGCAACTCGTCCTTGGCCTCGTCGATGCCTGCCACGTCGTCAAAGGTGACGCGGCCCTGTTTCTCGGTCAGCATCTTGGCCTTGGACTTGCCGAAGCCCATGGCACCGCCCTTGCCGCCGCCCTGCATGCGGTTCATGAAGTAGATCCACACCCCGATCAGCAGCAGGAACGGCAGGAGCGACACGAGGAAGGTCTGGAACCCGGATTGTTCCTGTGGCTCCGCCGTGACCGGAATGTCTTTCTCGATCAAGGTATTGGTCAGCTCGGCATCCTCCGGCTTGACCGTCGAGAACTCGTTGCCGCCGTTGTCGCGGAATCGCACGTTCTCGCCATCCAGAACGACTTGCGACACTTCGTCGTTGTCGACCGCTTCAACGAACTCGGAGTAACTGACCGCGCGGCTCTGCAAGGTGTTGCCGGACCCGCTGAACAGGTTGAACAGGGCGAGGATCAGCAGGAACAGGACCAGCCAGAAGGCGATGTTTTTTGCGTTGCCCAAGGAAACACTCCTCAAGAATTGGGTGGACTGCGCGTAGCACAGCGTTCATCCCGGTTAAATAGCCATCATCGCAAGTTCTTCAATGCGACATCAACGCGGCAAAAAAGTCATCGGCGTCGCGCACCAGTTCCGCGCGCCATCCGGCGCCGTGCCCGGCCAGCGGTGCGGCCAACAGCTCCCCCCCGCGCCAGACGGCCGGCGATGCCGCCAGCGACCG
>NZ_JBKOTX010000251.1:0-6879 GCF_047086965.1 Roseovarius halophilus (ex Wu et al. 2025)
AGGCCATAGTTGCGGGAAAATTGGGGCCTCTGAAATTTCCAAAGAATTTTCGGGCAATCCCGCACCCAATCTGCGGGTAGCCATTCAAGAAAAAGGACATCGGGCAGCGCCAACCGCCTACGCACCGGGCGCCCCGGCTGGGTCAGCGCCTGAAAGACCGGCCAGAACGGGCAGCCTGCCCCGGCGCGCGGCAGGTTGAAATCCATCACCGGTTTCTGGAACACCACCACCCCGGCCTGGTCACAGACCGCAAGGCCCGTCACCGGATGGCCGTCGTCCTCGGGCAGCGCGGCCAGGCGGCGGAAAATCCGGTCGAGTGGCTGCTCGAAGAGCCGCGCCAGGCGGAGCGGATCGTGCGCCACCCGATGCGCGGCAGGGGCAAAGGCCGCGGCGGGCAGGTGCCGGGCGTCATCGGCGAAAACGGTCAGCCAGTTGCGCAGGATCTGGCGGGCGCGCGGGTCGCGCAAATCGGCGCTGAGGTCTTCTGGCGTGGCCTCGCCGCGCTCCAGCTCGGGATAGGCGTAGCCCCGCGCCGCCATCTCGGCCTCGGCCAGCTCCAATGGCGACTGCACCTGTGCGGCCGCATCGGCGTTCATGTCCAGATACCCCATGAGCGCCTGGCTGCTTTCGGACAGGCGCAGGCTGTCGTTGTCCAGGTTGCGGTGGAACCGTGCCTGCCAATCCCGGTCAAGGTCCTCGGACTCGTTGAGGATCGAGGCGGTCGAGCGGATCGCGGTCACGGTCGAGATCACCTCGTGCAGGGCGCTGGCCACCTGGGGGTCATGGGTCAGACGGTCGGTCAGGCGCTGGACCCGCGCCTCGAGCTGGGCAATGCGGTCCTGCTGGGCGCCGATCAGCGCCGCCCAGCCGGGAAAGCGCGCGACCAACTCGTCGATGCGGTTGTCTTCGGGGGCGGCAGATCGGAACTCGGCGGCGGCCTCCTGCAGGGGCAGGCGCACGGCGCGCGCGGTGCCCTCGACCAGGGTCTCGGGGTCCACGTCCAATTCGCGGGCGATGTCGGAGAGCAACTTGCCGCCGATTCTGCGGCGGTTGTGCTCGATCAGATTGAGGTAGGAGGGCGAGATGCCTACGGTTTCGGCCAGGGCCGATTGTTTCATCCCGCGGTCGATCCGGCGATTGCGCAGGCGGGTTCCGGTCAGTTGACGCTCGGGCATTGTGATTCCAACAACGATTCCATCGCATTTCTGCGGGTGCGAGAAAATTCGTTTACATATTTTTGCACTGCCGCGTCTAATATTTTACAAAAAAGATGTGTCGCTGGATAGCCTTGTTGAGAAGTTTTCTTGCCGCCCGAATACTCTTGCCACGCATTCGTGCGTTTCGTGCACCGGGCGAGGAGGCCCGGGGCATGGCTCACAAAGGGAGGATATCAATGTCCAATTCGAACTTCACGCGCCGTGGTGTGCTCAAGACCGGGGCTATTGCCGGCGCCGGGCTGACGCTGCCGACTTATTTGCGCGCGCAGGAAAGCGGCTTTACCAACGCGCCCACCGGCGACACCGTGACGCTGGGCTTCAACGTGCCCCAGAGCGGCCCCTACGCCGACGAGGGCGCGGACGAGCTGCGCGCCTACGAGCTGGCGGTCGAGCACCTGAACGGTGAGGGCGACGGCGGCATGCTCAACACCTTTTCGTCCAAGGCGCTGGATGGCACCGGCATCATGGGCAAGAAGGTCGAATACGTCACCGGCGACACCCAGACCAAGTCCGACGCCGCCCGCGCCTCGGCGCGCTCGATGATCGAGAAGGACGGCGCGGTGATGATCACCGGCGGGTCGTCCTCGGGCGTGGCCGTGGCCGTTCAAGCGCTCTGCCAGGAGGCGGGCATCATCTTCATGGCCGGCCTGACGCATTCCAACGACACGACCGGCAAGGACCGCAAGGCCAACGGCTTTCGGCACTTCTTCAACTCCTACATGTCGGGGGCGGCGCTGGCACCCGTGCTGGCGTCCGAATACGGCACTGACCGCAAGGCCTATCACCTGACCGCCGACTACAACTGGGGCTATACCACCGAAGAGGCCGTCCGCTCCTCGACCGAGGCCATGGGCTGGGAAACCGTCAACGCCGTCAAGACGCCGCTGACGCAGACCGACTTCAGCTCCTACATCTCGCCGGTGCTCAACTCGGGTGCCGACGTATTGGTGCTCAACCACTACGGCGGCAACATGGTCAACTCGCTGACCAACGCGGTGCAGTTCGGCCTGCGCGAGGCCGAGGCCAACGGCAAGAACTTCGAGATCGTCGTGCCGCTCTACTCGCGCCTGATGGCCAGCGGGGCCGGGGCCAACGTCAAGGGCATCTACGGCTCGACCAACTGGCACTGGTCGCTGCAGGACGAGGGCAGCCAGGCCTTCGTCAAGTCCTTCGGCGAGAAGTACGGCTTCCCGCCCAGCCAGGCGGCGCACACCTGCTACGTGCAGACGCTGCTCTATGCCGACGCGGTCAGCCGCGCGGGCAGCTTCGCACCCTGCGCCGTGGGCGAGGCGCTGGAAGGCTTCGAGTTCGACGGGCTGGGCAACGGCCCGACCCTTTACCGGGCCGAGGATCACCAGTGTTTCAAGGACGTGCTGGTCGTGCGCGGCAAGGAGAACCCGCAGAGCGAGTTCGACCTGCTGGAAGTCGTCGAGGTCACCCCGGTCGATCAGGTCACCTACGCGCCCGATCACCCGCAGATGGGCGGCGCGGACGCGTCGCTGGGCACCTGCAACAACGGCGCCTGATCGGCGCCTGTCGCAGACCCTGACCCTCTGACCGGGGGCCGCGCGCAGCCGCGCCGGCGGCCCCCGGTCCCCTACCCTCCTGAAAGAGGCAGCCGGATCCATGGATCAGATCATCGTCCAGATACTCAACGGGCTCGACAAGGGCTCGGCCTATGCGCTCATCGCGCTCGGGCTCACGCTCATCTTCGGCACCCTGGGTGTCGTCAACTTCGCCCACGGGGCGCTGTTCATGCTCGGCTCCTTCTGCGCGGTGATCATGTCGCGCATCCTGTCGGCCAGTCACGAGGTCGCGGTGCCGGGCGAGACGGACTTTCTCGGCAACCCGCTGACGCGGGATCAACCTTATGTCTACGACTGGTTCGGCGAGGCCGCCGGGGCCACCATCGTGGACTGGGCGGTGCCGATCTCGATCCTCTTCGCGATCCCGGTCATGATCGGCGTCGGCTTCATCATGGAACGCGGCCTGATCAAGCACTTCTACAAGCGCCCGCACGCCGACCAGATCCTGGTGACATTCGCGCTGGCCATCGTGCTGCAGGAGGTCGTCAAGTATTTCTTCGGGGCCAACCCAATCCAGACCCCGGCCCCCGAAGCCTTTGCGGGCAGTCTCGATTTCGGGGCCTGGCTGGGCTTCGAGCCGCGCACGATCATGTATCCCTACTGGCGGCTGGTCTATTTCCTCTTCGCCGGCGTCATAATCGCCGCCGTATTCGGCTTTCTGCAGTTCACCACCTTCGGCATGGTCGTCCGTGCCGGCATGGCCGACCGCGAAACCGTCGGCATGCTGGGCATCGACATCGACAAGCGGTTTACCTTCATGTTCGGGCTGGCGGCGGCCGTGGCGGGCCTGGCCGGCGTGATGTACGCGCCCATCGTCGCCCCCAACTACCACATGGGCATGGACTTTCTGGTGCTCAGCTTCGTGGTCGTCGTCGTCGGCGGCATGGGCAGTCTGCCCGGCGCCGTGGCGGCCGGCTTCCTGCTGGGAATCCTGGAAAGTTTCGCCTCGATGCCGTGGATGGTCGACAGGCTTCCGGGCATCAACCAGATCATCATCTACCTTGTTGCCATCATCATTCTGCTGACCCGTCCGAGGGGCCTGATGGGCCGCAAGGGCGTGATGGAGGACTAAGCCATGCTTGGACTGAAAAAGACCGACACGACCCTGTTCCTGGTCGTCATGGGGCTGACCCTGCTGGCGCCCTTCATCCTCAACCCCTTCCCGGTCGAGTCCGGCATGGCCCAGTTCAACGCGGGCTACCCGGACCTGATGCAGCGCTTCGTGATCTTCGGGATCTTCGCCATCGGCTTCAACATCCTGTTCGGGCTGACCGGCTATCTGTCCTTCGGGCACGCGGCCTTCCTCGGGGTCGGCTCCTACGCCGCGATCTGGTCGCTCAAGCTCTTTGCGCTTGATGTCGTTCCCGCGATCGTCTTCGCCATCCTGGTGGCCGGGGCCTTCGCGATGCTGGTCGGGTTCATCTCGCTGCGCCGCTCGGGCATTTACTTCTCGATCCTGACGCTGGCCTTCGCGCAGATGTCCTACGCGCTGGCCTATTCGGTGCTGACCCCGCTCACGGGGGGCGAGACCGGCCTGCAGGTCAAGAACACCGACTCGCCGCTGCTGAGCAACGTCGCCGAGGGCGAGATCGGCCGGGCCAGCTTCTTCGGCTTCGACATGGGCGCCAGCCACGAGTTGGTCCTGGGCGGCTGGGCCTTCACCTTCAACCTTGGCTATTACATCGCCGCGGTGGCCATGCTGCTGGCCTTCTACCTGTCGATCCGCATCTTCCGGTCGCCTTTCGGCATGATGCTGCGCGCGGTCAAGTCCAACCAGCAGCGCATGAACTACACCGGCCTGAGCCCCAAACCCTACACCCTGGCGGCCTTCGTCATCTCCGGGATGTACGCGGGCCTGGCCGGGGGGCTGATGGTGGCCATGGACACCCAGGTCGGCCCCGAGCGGATGTTCTGGACCGCGAGCGGCGAGGTCGTCATCATGACAGTGCTGGGTGGCGCGGGCACCCTGCTGGGGCCGGTGCTGGGCGCGGGATTCATCAAGTATTTCGAGAACATCATCTCGAAGATCAACAAGGACATCCTGCACGAGTGGTTCGCCTTCCTGCCCGACGGCTTCGAGGAGGTCATGGTGTCGCTGGTCTATCCCTTCGTGGGCAAGGGCTGGCACCTGACGCTGGGTATCTTGTTCATGCTGGTGATCATCTTCCTGCCCGGCGGCCTGCTTCAGGGCGGTCAGAAGCTGCTGGGGCTGTTCCGCCGCAGGTCCACTCCGTCCGAGGCCGGCAAGGCCGACGGCACGAAACCCGCCGAATAAGGAGAAAGTCCAATGGGTATCCTTGAAGTCAGTGGCGTCAACAAGCGCTTCGGCGGGCTGCAGGCCCTCGGTGACGTGACCCTCTCGGTCGAGGAAAAATCCGTCCACGCCATCATCGGCCCCAACGGCGCGGGCAAGTCCACCCTGCTCAACTGCCTGGTAGGCAAGCTGATCCCCGACAGCGGCTCGGTCATGTTCGACGGCCAGTCGGTGCTGGGGCGCAAGCCGCACGAGATCAACCAGATGGGCATTTCCCGCGTGTTCCAGACGCCCGAGATCTTCGGCGATCTGACCGTGCTGGAAAACATGCTGATCCCGGTCTTCGCCCGGCGCGACGGGGCCTTCCGCATGCATGCCATCGAATCGGTGTTCAGCGAGGCGTCGGTCATCGAGCGCGCGCGAGAGATGCTGACCGAGGTCAGGATGTCGGACAAGGTCGAGATGCTGGCCAGTTCACTGTCGCGCGGCGACAAGCGCCGGCTGGAAATGGCCATGTGCCTTGTCCAGAGCCCCAAGCTGCTGCTGCTGGACGAGCCGACCGCGGGCATGGCCCGCGCCGACACCGAGAACACCATCGAACTGCTGCGCGAAATCCGCAATCGCCGCGGCGTCACCATGGCCATCATCGAACACGACATGAACGTCGTGTTCAGCCTGGCCGACCGGATCACGGTGCTGGCCCAGGGCACGCCGCTGGTCGAGGACACGCCCGACAACATCAAGGGCCACCCGAAGGTGCGCGAAGCGTATCTCGGCGAAGCCCAGGTCTGAGGAGCCGTACAGTGACCCACGTTGACCACCTGTCCCGCGACGGGACCTTCGACAAGAACCGGAACATGGCTGCGACCTCGGCCAAGTATCTCAGCATCTGGGACATCCAGGCCTATTACGGCGAGAGCTACATCGTCCAGGGTGTCAGCTTCGACATCCACGAGGGCGAAATCCTTGCCCTGCTGGGGCGCAACGGGGCGGGCAAGACCTCGACCCTGCGCACCATCGCCCGAATGGCCAACCCAGAGTTGATGCACGGGGAAATCTGGCTCGACCACCAGCCGCTGCACGAGATGAAGTCCTTCGAGGCGGCGCGCAACGGAATCGCGCTGGTCCCCGAGGACCGCAACATCATCCCCGGCCTGACGGTCGAGGAGAACCTCAAGCTCGCCCAGATCGCCCCGCCCCGCGGCTGGTCCCTGGAGCGGGTCTACGAGTTGTTTCCGCGGCTCAAGGAACGCCGTGGCCAGGACGGCACCACGCTGTCGGGCGGCGAACAGCAGATGCTGTCGATCGCCCGCGCGCTGTGCCGCGACATCAAGGTGCTGCTGCTGGATGAGCCCTACGAGGGGCTGGCCCCGGTCATCGTCCAGGAGATCGCCAAGACGCTGGAAATGATCCGCGACCAGGGCATTACCACGATCATCGTCGAACAGAACGCGGTGGCGGCGCTGAAACTGGCCGACCGGGCCGTGATCCTCGACATCGGCAAGGTCGTCTACGACGGCTCGGCGCAAGAGGTGCTCGACGACGAGGCCCTGCGCGCCAAATACCTCGCGATCTGACGGGGGCGGGCGCAGCGCGTGCCCCCTTGCGTCGCCCGCCGAGGCGGCGCAGACATGACGGAGCGGACCCGGTTGCCGGAGACAACCGCGCGGTCCCTCCAAGACAAGGGAGAGAAGACATGTCCACCACTTACCCCGCCACCACATATCCCCCCTCCGCGGAGACCGTATCGCGGGCGCATGTTGATGCGGCGCGGTATGACGAGATGTATGCGGCCTCGGTCTCGGACCCCGAGGGGTTCTGG
>NZ_JBKOTX010000252.1:0-6845 GCF_047086965.1 Roseovarius halophilus (ex Wu et al. 2025)
CGGCCCTGATGGAGCTTGCCGCCCGCCTGGCGCAGCAGCGCCCCGGCACACGGATGCTGATCACCGGCGGGACGCCCCCGGCTGCCGGTGGCGGCGCGACTGTCATCTTCGCGCCCGCGCCCACCGAGACCCTGTCGGCCTGCGACGCGTTTCTCGCGCATTGGCGCCCCGCGCTGTGCCTGTGGACCGGCGGCGCCCTGCGCCCGGCATTGCTGGCACAGGCCGACCGCGCGGGCGTGCCGCTTTTCCTCGTGGATGCGGACATGGCCTTGCTCGACCGGCGCGGCTACCGCTGGCTGCCCGATCCGGCGCGTCCGATCCTGCGGCGCTTCACCTCGGTGATGGCACGATCCCGGGACACGGCCCAGCACCTGCGGCGGCTCGGCGTGTCGGGCGATGACATCACGGTCACCGGCCCCTTCCGCGAGGGCGCGGCGGCGCTGCCCCACGACGAGGAGGCCCGCGACAGGCTGGCGACGCTGCTGCGCGGCCGGCCCGTCTGGCTGGCCGCGATGCTGAGACCCGAGGAACTGGGCCCGGTGCTGGCCGCCCACCGGGACCTGAGCCGGATCGCGCATCGCGCACTGCTGATCGTCGTTCCGGACGACACCGGCGATGCCGACGCGATGCGGATCGAGCTGCGCGCGGGCGACTGGCGGTTCAGGTGCTGGTCACTGGATGAATCGCCCGAGGAGACCACGCAGGTATTGCTGGCCGATACGCGGGGCGAGATGGGGCTGTGGTACAGGCTGTCGCCGATCACCTTCATGGGCAGCTCGCTGGTGCCCGGACAGCACGGGCGCGATCCGAACGAGCCCGCGGCGCACGGATCGGCGATTCTCTACGGCCCGAACGTGCGGACCTATCTCGACAGCTATTCGCGGTATGCCGAGGCGGGCGCGGCGCGTATCGTGCGGGATGCCGAAACGCTGGGCGCCGCGGTGCGCCAGCTCATCGCGCCGGACAAGGCGGCCGCGATGGCCACCGCCGCGTGGGACGTCGCCTCGGAGGCGGCGCAGGTGACGGACAGCGTCCTCGACCTGGTGCAGGACACGCTCGACCTGTCGGCGGCCGGGGCATGAGGACGCCGCGGCACTGGTTCACCCCGCCCGACCGGCCGGGCGCGCTGGCACGCCTGCTGTCACCGCTCGGCGCCTTCTACGCCGCCGCGACGGCACGGCGGCTGGCACGCGGTCATCCGTGCAATCCCGGCGTCCCGGTGATCTGCGTCGGCAACCTGAACGCCGGCGGCGCCGGCAAGACCCCAACGGTCATCGCCATCGTCGGTGCGTTGCAGGACATCGGCATCACACCGCATGTCTTGTCACGCGGTCACGGCGGCACGCTGACAGGCCCGGTCCGGGTGGACCCGGCCCGCCACGGCGCCGACGATACCGGCGACGAGCCGCTGCTGGCCGCGGCCTTCGCGCCGACATGGGTGGCACAGGACCGTGCCGCCGGCGCACGCGCGGCCGTGGCAGCAGGGGCCGGGGCCATCGTGATGGATGACGGCTTCCAGGACCCGGCGCTGGCCAAGGACTTGTCGATCATCGTGGCGGATGCGCGGCGCGGCTTCGGCAACGGGCTTTGCATCCCGGCCGGGCCGCTGCGCGAACCCGTCGCCAAGGGGTTGGCGCGGGCGGACCTGCTGCTGACCATCGGCACGGCGGAGGACCAGGCGGTTTTCGACGCCGCATGGTCGGACCATGTGACACTGCCGCGGCTGCGCGGCGAATTGACCCCCTTGCCGACCGGCATGGACTGGGCGGGCACGCGGTTCCTTGCCTTTGCGGGGATCGGTCACCCGGAAAAGTTCTTCGCCACCCTGCGCGGGCTGGGGGCCGAGCTGGCCCGCGCCGAGCCGCTGGAGGATCACCAGCGGCTGTCCACCGCGCTGATGACCCGGCTGGACTCCGAGGCCGCGGCGATCAACGCGCAGCTCGTCACCACCGAGAAGGACGCGGTACGCCTGCCCCACGCGTTCCGGCGGAAGGTTCTGACCCTGCCCGTGCGGCTGGACCTGCAGGACAAAGCGCCGCTGATATATGCGCTGCGCGGGCTGTTCGCTGCATGATGGGCGAAGGCCCGGCGTTCACCCAGCGACGGTTTCGGGAACGCGCCCGCCGGCGTGGCGGGCGCGCCCGGGTATTGTCGGGGCGCGTTCAGCCGGCGAGTTCCTCGTCGAGGATCGCCTTCAATTCGTCGTAGCCCATGTTCGAGTATTGCTCGCCGTTGATGATCAACGTGGGCGTCGACGTGATGTCGTCCGCCTCGGCGTTCGCCTCGAACCATGTCACGAGCGCCTGCGCCTTGCCGATGTCGGCCAGGCAGGATTCCAGCTTGTCCTCGTCCAGCCCGGCGACCTTGCCGATGCGGCGCAGGTTGTTGGCGATCTGCACCGGGTCGTCGCCGCTGCCGATCCAGTCGCGCTGCTGGTCGTAGAGCATTTCGGAAATGCCGAAGAAGCGGTCCCGCCCGCCGCAGCGCGCCACCATCGAGGCCCAGAGGCCGAGACGGTCGAAATACACGTCACGGTAGATGAAATGCACCTTGCCCGTGTCGATGTAATCGGCCTTGAGCTTCTTGAACTGGTTTTCGTGGAAAGTCGCGCAATGCGGACATGTGAAAGAGGCGTACTCGACGACCGTGACGTCGGCGTCCTCGGGGCCCATCGTCATCTCGACGATGCCGGAGACATCCACCTGCCCCGCTTCTTCCCCCGCTTCCTGCGCGTTCACGGCGCCGGTCGGCAGGGCCGTTTCGCCCTGTCCCCCGGCATTGCCCGTCCAGAAAAAGGCCCCTGCGGCCACGGCAAGGGCGATGGCCCCTCCTGCGATCAATGATTTCATTCGGAGTATCCTCAATGGTCAGCGTTTCCTGCCGGACAGAACGTTCTGCCCCAGCTTTTCAAGCGCCGCGCGCAGCGACGTATCGCCGATCGGCGCGGTAAGGTCGGCGGCCGCCCGGCCCGCGGCCGGATCGGGGGTGCGGGGCGCGGTTTCGGCCGCCCCGCGATGGGTGAAATCCGCCTGCCCCTCGGCAAAGCCGGTGGGCGCGGTCTGGGTGATGCGCAGCCGCGATATGGCGTTGTAGCCGTAAACGGCATTGACCTTTTCGCGCAGCTTTTCCTTCTGCATTTCAAGCAGTGGCGCCTGCGCGCCGGTGGTCAGCACGGTCAGCGTGGCGCCGAAACCCTTCCGGGTGTAGCTGACCTCGACGGGCCGGGCCATCGTCGCGATCTCCTCGCCCACGATCTCGGGCCAGCGGGTCAGCACCTGCGACTGCACGAAGCCGCGGCTTTCCGAGGCATGGCGGATGCGCCCCTGCAAAAGCTGCGAGGTGCGCTTGAAACCGCGTGTCGTGGATTTTCGCATGCTCACCGTGGTCCCCTTCACTCGTGCCCTATCTTAAGGCATGTGACGGGCCATGCCAGCCCCGACAACCGGCAAGGACATAAAGAATGCGTTATCCCGCCGATCCGGCCAGCCTGCTTGACTGGTACGACGCTCATGCCCGCGACCTGCCTTGGCGCGTGGGCCCGGCCGCGCGCGCCGACGGGGCGCGGCCCGACCCTTACCGCGTGTGGCTGAGCGAGGTGATGCTGCAACAGACGACGGTGGCCACCGTCAAACCCTATTTCGAGCGGTTCACCGCGCTCTGGCCGCGGGTGACCGATCTGGCGGCCGCCGAGGACGGGCAGGTTATGGGCGAATGGGCCGGGCTGGGCTACTACGCGCGGGCGCGCAACCTGCTGAAATGCGCGCGCGCCGTCAGCACGGACCATGACGGCGTCTTTCCCGACACCCGCGCGGGGCTGCAGGCCCTGCCGGGCATCGGCCCTTATACCGCCGCGGCCATTGCCGCCATCGCCTTCGACCGGGCGGAGACGGTGGTGGACGGCAATGTCGAGCGGGTCATGGCACGGCTCAACGACATCCGGACGCCCCTGCCGGGGGCCAAACCCGAACTGACGGCCGCCGCCGCCGCGCTGACGCCCGCCGGGCGCCCGGGGGATTATGCGCAGGCGGTGATGGATCTGGGCGCGACCGTGTGCACGCCGCGCAGCCCGGCCTGCGGGATCTGCCCGTGGATGGGGGCCTGCCGGGCCCGGCAGGCCGGCACGCAGGCCGAACTGCCGCTGAAAGAGCCCAAGAAGCCCAAGCCGACGCGCCACGGCATCGCCTATGTCGCCCGCCGCGACGACGGCGCGTGGCTGCTGGAACGCCGCCCCGACAGCGGGCTGCTGGGCGGGATGCTGGGCTGGCCCGGAAGCGACTGGGGCCCGGACCCGGTACCCGCGCCGCCGCTGTCCGCCGACTGGAAACCGCTGGGCGAGGAGGCGCGCCACACCTTCACCCATTTCCACTTGCGCCTGCGGGTCGAGGTTGTCCGCGCCGGCAGCGCCGCCGTTCCGGTGCGCGGCACCTTCGTGCCCCATGACCGGTTCAGGCCCTCGGACCTGCCCACGGTGATGCGCAAGGTGTTTGACCTCGCCCGTGGCAACCTGGAAGATATCACCTAGTATGCGCACCAAACGACCCGCCAAGGAGACCGCCGCATGATCCCTGCCCACCAGGTCGCCAAGATCCGCAACGCCCTGCCTTTCTGGATGTCGGTGATCCTCGTGCCGATCGCCGTGATCGGCGCGCTCCACGGTGGCTGGACAGTGGTGCTGCTGCCGGTGGTCACATGGTATTTCTTCACGATCCTCGACGCCTTTCTGGGGCTCAACCTCGAAAACGCCGACCCCGACACGCGCGACGACCAGTTGACGTGGTACCGCGCCATCACGCTGATCTGGGCGCCGGTTCAGGTCTGCCTGCTCTACTGGATGATCTGGTACGTGACGGGCCCGGGCGACGCGCATCTTTCGGCGCTTGAAACCATCGTGCTGTTCTTCGGCGTGGGTGTCATCACCGGCACGGTGGGTATCAATTACAGCCACGAACTGATGCACCAGCGGAACAAGTGGGAACGGTGGCTTGGCGACCTGTTGCTCGCGATGGTGCTGTATTCGCATTTCCGCTCGGAACACCTTCTGGTGCATCACCGGCATGTCGGCACGCCGCGCGACCCGGTGACGGCGCGCTACAACGAGGGGTTCCACCGGTTCTTCCCCCGCGTGCTGATCGGGTCTTTGACATCCGCCTTCCGGGCCGAGAAGGACATGCTGGCGCGGCGGAAACGGCCGTGGACGGACCCGGCCAATCCCTTTTTCCGGTACTGGGCGCTGCAGGGGCTGGCGGTATTGCTGGCGGTTGTGGTCGGGGGCTGGACCGGGCTGGCGCTGTTCCTGTGGCAGGCGGCCACCGCCGTGTGGCAACTGGAACTGGTCAATTACATCGAGCATTACGGCCTGACCCGCAAGCATCTGGGCGGGGGCAAGTACGAGCACGTGAAGCCTCGCCACAGCTGGAACGCGGCGCACAAGGCGTCGAACTGGCTCCTGATCAACCTGCAGCGCCATTCCGACCATCATTACAAGCCCGACCGGCGTTTCCCGCTGCTGCAGAACTACACCGAGGAAGAAGCCCCGCAACTGCCCTACGGGTATCCGCTCATGACGATGGCGGCGATGATTCCCCCGGTCTGGCGCCGGGTGATGAACCCGCGCGTACGCCGCTGGCGGCAGATGTACTATCCCGAGATCACCGACTGGAAACCCTACAACAAGGCACGCAACCCCATGCCGCGGGCCTGATGCCGCGCGGCCGCGGCGATCAAGCCTTCGACAACACCCAGTCGAGCGCCCGCGTGGGCAAAAGCCGGCGCAGGGCACCCATCATGTAGGTGGGCGTCGTCACGTAGTAGCGCGGGCGTGGGCGGCGCGATTCGAGCGCATGGAGCAGTTTCCGCGTGACGGCCGAGGGCGGCAGCTCGAACGCGTCGGGCGTGTCCCCCTCGGCATAGAGCCGCTTGCGCATCCGGGTGCGGTACTCCTCGGCGCGCGGTGCGTTTTCCCAGTCGATCCAGCGTTCGAAATGGGGGATCGAGTTGCGCCGGATCCGCGAGGTGACGGGCCCCGGCTCGATCAGGATGACGTCGATGCCGGTGCCGCGCATTTCCAGCCTGAGCGTGTCGGTCAGCCCCTCGACGGCGTATTTCGTGCTGCTGTAGGCCCCGCGCCACGCCAGCGTGACCAGCCCCAGCACCGAGGAACACTGCACGATGCGCCCGTGGCCCTGCGCGCGCATGACCGGGATCACCTGCCGGGTCAATTCGTGCCAGCCGAAGAAATTGGCCTCGAAAATATCGCGCAGGGCCTCGGTCGGCACGTCCTCCACCAGGCCGGGGCTGGCAAAGGCGCCGTTGTTGAACAGCGCGTCGAGCGTGCCGCCGGTAGCCGCCAGAACCTCGGACAGTCCCGCCTCGATGCTGGCGGTGTCCTGGTAGTCGATGCGCGGGCTTTCGAAGCCTTCGGCGGCAAGCCGCGCGCAATCCTCGGCGCGGCGGCAGGCGGCAAAGACACGCCAGCCCCGCGCGCGCAGCCCGTGCGCCGCGTCATGGCCGATCCCGGACGAACACCCGGTGATGAGAACGGATTTCGTGGTCATGGCGCAGCTATGGCCCGGCGCGCGGGACTTTGCAATCAGTTCGCGCGCGGCGTCACCAGCCAGCCGGCCATCCAGCCGACGCGGCCCGTCTCGACCACTTCCAGCTTGAGCCAGCCATGACCGGGCGCCTGCAGCACCGCGACCTCGGTATCGCGGGCGAGCCGCGCCACCGGGTCAAAGGCCGTTCCCGGCCCGCCGCGCATGTTCACGCCGTTGCCCGTGACGCGGCGGATATCCCGCGCGCCGGACGCGGACGGCGCATTCAGCACGCGGGCGTTGCGCTGCGAGGGC
>NZ_JBKOTX010000253.1:0-6819 GCF_047086965.1 Roseovarius halophilus (ex Wu et al. 2025)
GGCCCGCGCGCGGCGATGCCGTGCCAGCGCCGCCGCGCGCGCGGCGTGGTCAAGCCCCTTGAGATCCAGAACCTCGGCCGCGCTGTCCGGCGTGGGCAAGCTGCGCCCGGCCGGTCTTTGCCTGAGTGTACGCATCATGCCCGTCCCGTTAACCAGTCAATCCCGTGGATAACGCTGGGATAACTTTGGTTAACGGGCGATTAATAAACCATAGGTTGTAGGGCTGAATAAGTCATGACAGCCGGCACAGCCCTCAGGCGGCGCGGTCGTCCATCGCCTTCGCGAAGCGTTCGAACAGATAGTAGCTGTCCATCGGCCCCGGGCTGGCCTCGGGGTGATACTGCACCGAGAAGACCGGCCGGCTGTCCATGGCGATGCCGCAGTTGGAGCCGTCAAACAACGAGACATGGGTCTCGCGGACCCCGACGGGCAGGGTCTGGCTGTCGACGGTGAAGCCGTGGTTCATCGAGGTGATCTCGACCTTGCCGGTGCTGAGATCCTTGACCGGGTGATTGGCACCGTGGTGGCCGTGGTTCATCTTGACCGTCCGAGCGCCAAGCGCGAGGGCCAGCATCTGGTGGCCCAGACAGATACCGAAGACGGGCATGTCGCTTTGGTCCAGAACCGTGCTGATCATCGGAACGGCATAATCCCCGGTGGCCGCCGGGTCGCCGGGGCCGTTGGACAGGAACAAACCGTCCGGGTTCAGGGCCAGGACCTCTTCGGCCGTGGCGCTGGCGGGCAGGACCGTGACCTCGCAACCGGCACTGGCCAGACACCGCAGGATGTTGCGCTTGGCACCATAGTCGATGGCCACGACGCGGTGGCGGGCCTCGGTCTGGCGGGTATAGCCCTCGGGCCAGGCCCAGCGCATTTCGTCCCAGCGATAGGACTGGGCGCAGGTGACCTCGCGCGCCAGGTCCAGCCCTTCCAGGCCCGTGAACCCGCGCGCGGCGGCGACCAGCGCGTCGAGGTCGAAGTCGCCCCCCGGATCATGGGCCAGCGCGACATGGGGCGCACCCTGCTGACGGATGGCGCGGGTCAGGCGGCGGGTATCCACGCCGCCGATGCCGATGCGCCCGCGTTTGGCGAGCCAGGCCTCGAGCCGTTCGGCGGCGCGCCAGTTCGACGGCTCGGTCGGGTCCCATTTCACGACCATGCCTTCGGCCACCGGATCGACGGTTTCGTCATCTTCGGGGGTCACCCCGACATTGCCCACATGCGGAAAGGTGAAGGTCACCACCTGCCCGGCGTAGGAGGGATCGGTCATGATCTCCTGATAGCCGGTCATGGCGGTGTTGAAGCACAGCTCGGCCGTGGTCTGACCGGTGGCACCGAAGCCGGTGCCGTAGAAGACGCTGCCATCCGCGAGAACGAGGCAGGCGGTCGGTTTGGCGGTCTCGGAACGGGCCATGCTGCGCGACTCCCCTGTGGCGAACTGACCGGGGTTTAGGGCCGGGGCTCGGGCGGGTCAAGCCGCTCAAGCCGTGCAAGCCGCGTCCGCGCGACCGGGCTAATCGCGGGCTTGTGACGCCCGCCGCAGGTGCGGTAGAGTGCTGGCTTGTGCCGCAAGGCATGGCTGGAACCGGGGATCACACCGATGGATTTGCGCACGCGCCTCAACACCGCCCTCAAGGAGGCGATGAGGGCCAAGGACAGCGATCGCTTGGCGACGCTGCGCCTGATCAATGCGGCGATCAAGGACCGCGACATTGCGCTGCGCGGCGACGGGGCCGAGGCCGGCGTCAGCGATGCGGAAATCATGTCGATCCTCGGCAAGATGGTGAAGCAACGCCAGGAAAGCGCCCGCGCCTATGAAGAGGGCGGTCGGCTGGAACTGGCCGACAAGGAGCGCGCAGAAATCACCGTGATCGAGGAATTCCTGCCCAAGCAGATGGACGAGGCCGCGGTCGCGCGAGCCGTGGACGCGGCCATCGCCGAGGTCGGGGCCGAAAGCCTGCGCGACATGGGCAAGGTCATGGGCCAGCTCAAGTCGAAATACGCCGGCCGGATGGATTTCGGCAAGGTTGGCCCCATGGTCAAGGATCGGCTGGGCTAGACGTCCCCGGATCTGAAGCCCCGGGCGACCGCGTCATGGTCGATAGCCGTGCCAGCCGCCCCTGCAAGTCGTCGAATAGTGCCGCGCGTTCGTCCTCGGACAGGAAGGCGCCCACTTCAACCTCGCGGCCCGCACCCTTGAGGGTAACGTAGTTCGGCACGGGGCCGTCCTGTCGCATGTTGACCTGCACCCAGTAAGGGTTGGCCGCCCAGTTGCGGTGCCCGCCCTTGCGGTCGTGACGGTCCAGCTCCATGCGGTCGGGCCAGAGGCGCAGTTCCTCGAGGATCTCGCCATCGCGATAGGACCGCGACAGCCCCGCCCAGAGCCCGCCCAGCATAAGCAGGATGAAGGGCAGTAGCCCCCAGAGCACGGGCGAGCCGATCACCGTCAGCAGGGGCACCAGCACCAGGGCGGCTGTCAGGGATATGAAGATCACGAAGTCCCGCCGCAGCAGCGAGCGATAGGGCCAAAGGTGCAGCTCGGCCCTTGGGCTGCCCGGGCGCGGGGGGCGGCTGTCTGGCGTGGTCCATTCGTAGGGCATGACCGAAGGTCCGGGTTCGTTCTGGGTCAGTCGTCGATCAGTTAAGCCGGGCGGCCCGAAAGAAAAGGGCCCCGGAAATCCCGGGGCCCCTCGAAGCGTGTCGGATGCGGCCCCTAATGGGCGTGTTCCTTGTCCCAGTCCTCTTGCTTGGGCAGCTGCTCGAAGGTGTGTTCGGGCGGCGGCGAGGGCAGGGTCCATTCTAGGGTATCGGCCCATTCGTTCCAGGGGTTGTTCTCGGTCGCATTCTTCGGGCTCAGCAGCAGCTTGAACAGCATCACAATGAAGAACACGAAAGAGGCGAACGCGATGAAGGCGCCGATCGAACTGACGTAGTTCCAGGTGGCAAAGGCCTCCGGGTAGTCGATGTAGCGGCGCGGCATACCCTGGCGGCCCAGGAAGTGCTGCGGGAAAAAGGTCAGGTTGGACCCGATGAACATCGCCCAGAAGTGGGTCTTGCCGACCCATTCGGGGAATTTCCTGCCCGAGAACTTGGGCATGTAGAAGTATATGCCCGCGAAGATGCCGTAGACGGCGCCAAGACTCATCACGTAATGGAAGTGGGCCACGACGTAGTAGGTGTCGTGGTAGGCTCGGTCGATGCCGGCCTGGGACAGCACGATGCCGGTGACACCGCCCACCGTGAACAGGAACAGAAAGCCGAAGGCCCAGTACATGGGTGTCTTGAAGTCGATCGAGCCACCCCACATCGTGGCGATCCAGCTGAAGATCTTCACCCCGGTTGGCACGGCGATCACCATGGTGGCCAGCATGAAGTAGCTTTGCTGGGTCAGCGACATGCCAACGGTGTACATGTGGTGCGCCCAGACGACGAAGCCGAGCACGCCGATGGCGACCATGGCGTAGACCATGGGCAGGTAGCCGAAGATCGGTTTGCGGCTGAAGGTGGCGATCACGTGGCTGATGATCCCGAAGGCGGGGATGATGATGATGTAGACCTCGGGGTGCCCGAAGAACCACAGGATGTGCTGATACAGCACTGGGTCGCCGCCGCCGGCCGGATCGAAAAAGGTCGTGCCGAAATTGCGATCCATCAGCAGCATGGTGATGGCACCGGCCAGCACGGGCAGGGCCAGAAGGATCATCCAGGCGGTGACGAAGATCGACCAGGCGAACAGCGGCACCTTGTGCAGCGTCATGCCAGGCGCGCGCATGTTCAGGAAGGTGGTGATGATGTTGATCGCGCCCAGGATGGACGAAGCCCCCGAGACGTGCACGGCGAAGATCGCGAGATCCATGGAAAAGCCGGCCTCGTTGGTCGAGAGCGGCGGGTAGAGAACCCAGCCCACGCCCGAGCCGGCCTGGCCGTTGCCACCGGGGGCGAGCATCGACGCGACGCCGAGTGACACACCGGCCACGAACATCCAGAAGGACAGGTTGTTCAGGCGCGGAAAGGCCATGTCGGGTGCACCAATCTGCAGCGGCATCAGGTAGTTGCCGAACCCGCCAAAGAGCGCGGGAATGACGACAAAGAACATCATCAGCACGCCGTGATAGGTGATCATGACGTTCCACAGGTGTCCATTGGGGGTGCATTCCCCGGCCGCCGCGGCGGTCAAGCGGGCACCTTCGAGGCACATGTATTGCACGCCGGGCTCCATGAGCTCGAGGCGCATGTAGACGGTGAAGGCCACCGAGATGAACCCGGCGATCCCCGCCACCCAGAGGTACAGGATCCCGATATCCTTGTGGTTGGTGGACATGAACCAGCGGGTGAAGAACCCTCGGTTGTCCTCGTGCTCGTGGCCGTGAATGGCGGCGTCTGCCATGTGGCTCTCCTCTGCGAAAACTTCTGAGCGGACGAGTCACACGGGACTCCCCCTTCCGGACATCGTTCTAGAGCGGAGCAGGCAACGAGGCAATAACCCATGCAGGGAAAGGCATGGGTTAAAATGGCGCAGCGGCATGATTTTGTGGGATAGCTACCGAATTCCCCAGGGGCCTGCGTTGATGCAGATCAAATCGTGCAGGAGCAGGCCGTCACCGCGATCCGACAGCCAGGCAGGCCTATGCCCTGCGGTGCCTCTGCCCGCCTCAGTCGCCGAAGACGCTGTCGAAGTTGCGGCGCAGGGCCAGGTCCAGATCCGCCATGGTCACCGGCAGGCCCAGGTCCACCAGCGAGGTCACCCCGTGATCGGAGATGCCGCAGGGCACGATTCCGCTGAAATGGTCGAGGTCCGGGTCCACGTTCAGGCTGATGCCGTGGAAGCTGACCCATTTGCGCAAGCGGATGCCGATGGCGGCGATCTTGTCCTCGCGCGGGCTGCCATCGGACAGCAGTGGTTTCTCTGGCCGCTGCACCCAGACACCGACGCGACCTGGGCGCACCTCGCCCTTGATGTTGAAATCCTCCAGCGTGGCGATGACCCAGGCTTCGAGGTCGCGCACGAAGCAGCGCACGTCGCGGCCCCGCCGGCCCACGTCCAGCATGACATAGGCCACGCGCTGACCGGGGCCGTGATAGGTATACTGCCCGCCGCGCTTGCTCTGATGCACCTCGAACCGGTCCGGATCGACAAGGTCGGCAGGCCGCGCACTGGTGCCCGCAGTATAGAGCGGCGGGTGCTCGACCAGCCAGATGCATTCCCCGGCGCGGCCTTCGGCGATGGCGGTGGCGCGGTCCTCCATGAAGGTGACGGCGGCGGCGTAACTGGTCAGCCCGTCCGTGGTGATCCATTCGACCATGCGTTTACCGGGGCAGCAGCCCCGCCTCCTTTACCTTGGGCAGATTGGTGCGGTCGCCCTCGCGCCGGGCCGCGCGCACCTGGTCGAAGGCCACCAAGTGCACGCGGTGCACCTGCGCGCCGCGCGTGTCGCCCACCTCGCGCATGGCATCGGCCAGCCGCATCAGCCCCATTTCTTCCTCCTTTTCCGTTTCATCATGGCTACATAATGCGCCGGGATGTCCAGCGCCACCAATGCCGCGGTCGTGCTCAGCGGCCCACGTTGCGGCGGCGCGGGCGATTGCAGTGCTGTCCGGCGCATGGGCTTCAGAGGCCCGCCGAGGCTGTGGTGGTGTGTACGCCGGCATTTCGTGAAGAATCCGGGGGCGTGCTGAAAATTCGACCTTGAGGTGCGGCGGGGCTTTGTCTAAAGACCTGTTCACCAAGCCTGTGACAGTGCGGTCGTGGCGGAATTGGTAGACGCGCAGCGTTGAGGTCGCTGTGGGGTAACACCCGTGGAAGTTCGAGTCTTCTCGACCGCACCAGACATCCTTCTTCTTGACCGTTCGCGGGGCTTGGTCCTGACACCGCGCCTGACTGCTCGAATCCCGGTTGGCACAACGCCGTGCCGGTGCCCTGGCCGGGGCCTTTCCGCGTATTGCTGACGCCAACCGTGATGGCCAACACGCGGGCGCGGTCCCTGTGCTGTTGCGCGTCAGGTTCTCTCAATCGCGGTGATCCTGATACGGCGCTGTCGCGACCTGAATCTGAGCCGGTCGCCGCAGCATCCCGCGACTTCGTCAAGTCAGTGACCATCCATTGGGCTGTGCGCTTAAAAAATAGTCATATTTGCTGGACGCCGTCCTGTCAGCCCTTGGCAGGGGAGGCCAACGGTGGTGGCGCGGGCGGAGGGCGATAGGGTCGGGCGCAATTGCCTAAGGAGCTTGAAATGACCCTCCAGACCGCCCCGGTGCTGCCGTCCGAGCGCAGCCACGGCGCCGCCCGTGTCGCCCTGCGCGCCGTGCCGGATCGCGGCCGTCTGGAGCGGTTGCACCAGTCGGGCTCGGCCAAGGCCTTCGTGCATGCCGGCGAGGCGGGCCCCGAGGTTGTCTTTTTGAACACGTCGGGCGGGTTGACCGGGGGCGACCGGATGACCTGCGGCATCGAGCTGGGCGCGGGCGTGCGGGCCGGCGGCACCACCCAGACCGCCGAGCGCGCCTATCGCAGCCCCGGCGGCGCGGCGGCGGTGACGGTGCGGCACGCGGTGGGCCCCGGGGCGCATCTGGACTGGCTGCCGCAGGAGACGATCCTTTTCGATCACAGCCAGCTGATGCGCGAGACCCGGATCGACCTGGCCGCCGATGCCACCTGCCTGATGCTGGAGATGCTAGTGCTGGGCCGGGCGGCCATGGGCGAGCATCCCGCCACGCTGCACCTGCGCGACACCCGCCGCGTGATGCGCGCAGGCCAGCCGGTGCTGGTCGAGCCGCTGCATCTGACCCCCGCGGCGCTGACCGCTGGACCGGCGGTGCTGGAGG
>NZ_JBKOTX010000254.1:0-6794 GCF_047086965.1 Roseovarius halophilus (ex Wu et al. 2025)
CCAGGCCGAGGCGCGCGGGCTGGACGGGCCGCTGGTCTGGGCGGCGGGCGAAGGCTGGCACCCCGGCGTGGTGGGCATCGTCGCCTCGCGGCTCAAGGAACGCACCAACCGCCCCGCCATCGTCATCGGGCTGGAGGGCGACGCGGGCAAGGGATCGGGCCGATCCGTCACCGGTGTCGATCTGGGCGCGGCGATCCAGAGGCTGGCCGCCGAGGGGCTGCTCCTCAAGGGGGGCGGGCACAAGATGGCCGCGGGGCTGAGCCTGGCCCGCGACAAGCTAGAGGTGGCCATGTCACGCCTGTCCGACCTGCTGGCCCGGCAGGGCGCCGACCGGCTAGGCCCCGCGGACCTCACGCTCGACGGGCTGCTGATGCCGGGGGCCGCCACGGTCGAGCTGGTCGAACAGATCGAGCAGGCCGGCCCCTTCGGCGCGGGGGCGCCGGCGCCGCGCTTTGCCTTCGCCGATTGCCGGATCCTCTTTGCCAAGCCGGTGGGCACCGGCCACCTGAAGGTGACCTTCGGCGACGGGCTGGGCGCAAAGGTCGAGGCCATCGCCTTCGGTGCCATGGACGGGCCGCTGGGCGCCGCGCTCACATCCCACGACGGGGCGCGCTTCCACCTTGCCGGGCGGCTGGAAATCAACACCTGGCAAGGCCGCCGCAGCCCGCAGTTGCGCCTCGAGGATGCCGCGCCAGCCCATTGAAAAAAAGCGCACGAATCCTCTTGCGTCGCCTCGGGGGTTTTTCTAAACACCGCCTCACTGCAAACGTGGCCCGTTCGTCTATCGGTTAGGACGCCAGGTTTTCAACCTGGAAAGAGGGGTTCGATTCCCCTACGGGCTGCCACCAATTCCTGATTTATGGTAAAGCCCCAAGGTGACACTCCGGCGGAGTGCCAGTCTGCTGGGTGTGGTCCACCGTTTTCGGGATCCTGTCGGGAACTTGGCGTGCCGCCAAGGCGTTTCTGGCCAAGATTACCCGCTCCGCCTGCGCCGTCTCTCACGATCCATTGTGTGACTGGTGATGGCCTTGGTCTCGGACGGGCAGATACCGCATCGCGGTTCAACCCCGCGTCGCCACGCGCTCTGCGTCTTGTGTGCCGATCAAGTCGCGCGCCGGCCCTGCACCAACCTGACCCGGGGCGGGCAGGTTATCCCGACCTGCCCGTCACTCGCCCTGGCCCACACCCTTGAACACCCATTTCAGCGGAAAGGCCCAGAGCACGCCCAGCCCGACGTAGATCGCCAGTTCCGCCCCCATCGGCGGGCGCGTCAGGGGGTCGGGCCAGAGCCAGTTCACCACGGTCACGCAGGCCACGATATAGACCGGCAGACCCACCACGAGGATCAGCAGCGACAGGCGCTTGCGGGTTTTGAGCGACAGGGCCAAGGGGGCCTCCTCAGTCGGCGAAGGGGTCGGTCACCAGAATGGTGTCATCCCGTTCCGGCGAGGTGGAGAGTAGCGCCACCGGGCATTCGATCAACTCTTCCACCCGGCGGACGTACTTGATCGCATTCGCGGGCAGGTCGGCCCAGCTGCGCGCGCCCTCGGTGCTGTCCTGCCAGCCCGGCAGCTCCTCGTAGACCGGCACGCAGCGCGCCTGCTTGTCGGCGGCGGTGGGCAGGTAGTCCAGCCGTTCGCCGTCCAACTCGTAGCCGGTGCAGATCCTGAGCGTCTCGAACCCGTCCAGCACGTCAAGCTTGGTCAGCGCGATGCCGGTCACGCCGGACGTGGCGCAGGTCTGGCGCACGAGGGCCGCGTCGAACCAGCCGCACCGGCGCTTGCGCCCCGTGGTGGTGCCGAACTCATGACCCCGCTCGCCCAGACGCTGGCCGTCGGCGTCGTCCAGTTCGGTCGGGAAAGGCCCCTCGCCCACGCGGGTGGTATAGGCCTTCGCGATGCCCAGCACGTAGTCGATGCTGCCCGGGCCGACGCCGGTGCCCGTGGCCGCCTGCCCCGAGATCACGTTGGATGAGGTGACATAGGGATAGGTGCCGAAGTCGATGTCCAGCAGCGCCCCCTGCGCCCCTTCGAACAGGATGCGGCGGCCCGCCTTGCGCTTGTCGTTCAACACCTTCCAGACCGGCCCGGCAAAGGGCAGGATCTGCGGGGCGATCTCCTTGAGCTGCGCGATCAGCGCGTCGCGGTCGATGGCCTCCAGCCCCAGCCCGCGGCGCAGCGCGTTGTGATGGACCAGCGCCCGATCGACGCGGGTTTCCAGCGTCGCATCATCGCCCAGGTCGGCCACGCGGATGACCCGGCGGCCGACCTTGTCCTCGTAGGCCGGGCCGATGCCGCGCCCCGTCGTGCCGATCTTGGCCACCGAGTTCTGGTTCTCGCGCGCGCGGTCCAACTCGCCGTGGAACGGCAGGATCAGCGGCGTATTCTCGGCGATCATCAGCGTTTCGGGCGTGATCTCGACACCCTGGTCGCGGATCGTCGCGATCTCTTCCACCAGGTGCCAGGGGTCCAGCACCACGCCGTTGCCGATGACCGAGAGCTTGCCGCCCCGCACCACCCCCGAGGGCAGCGCGTGCAGCTTGTAGACCGCGCCGTCGATGACCAGCGTGTGGCCCGCGTTGTGCCCGCCCTGAAAGCGGCAGATCACCTCGGCGCGCTCGCTCAGCCAGTCGACGATCTTGCCCTTGCCCTCGTCGCCCCACTGGGCGCCGACCACGACCACGTTTGCCATCGGTTCAGTCCTTCGCGTTTGGAAACCCGCGCAGATATAGGCCAAGCCCGAGACCCGCGAAAGGGGCGAATGGGGTTGCGGGCGGGCGCTTTGGCTTCTAGATACGCGTCGTTGCGCAATCAAAGGCTCGCCCCATGCAGAACGTCGTTCTTGTCATCCACCTGCTGCTTGCCCTCACGCTGATCGGCGTGGTGCTGATGCAGCGTTCCGAAGGCGGCGGCCTGGGCATGGGTGGCGGTGGCGGCGGCGGCGGTGGCGGCCTCGTATCGGCGCGCGGCGCGGCCACGGCCCTGGGCAAGCTGACCTGGCTGCTTGCGGTGGCCTTCATCGGCACCTCGATCACCCTGACGATCCTCGCCGCGCGCGATGCGGCGGAAAGCTCGGTCGTGGACGGCGCGGCCCCGGCCGAGGCCAGCGAGGACGGCACCACGGCCCCGACGATGGACGGCGACGCGCTGCTGCCGCCCTCGAGCGGCGGGTCCGATGGCGGGACGGGCGATGCCCCGCTGGTGCCAGACGCGAACTGATCGCCCGAAACGGCCACAACCTGTTGCGGGCGCAAGAGGCGCCCCAACATGATCTTGCGTGACCGGTTGCGTTCGCGGGGCGAATCCGGTTATTCTTAACTCCCGTGATGATGGGGCTGCCGAACGGCCCTGATCCTGACAATTCCGACGGTTCCACGGGGGCTTCCTGCATATGGCGCGCTATATCTTCATCACGGGCGGCGTGGTCTCGTCGCTTGGAAAGGGGCTGGCCTCGGCCGCACTTGGCGCGCTGCTGCAGGCGCGCGGCTTTTCTGTGCGGCTGCGCAAGCTCGACCCGTACCTGAACGTCGATCCCGGCACCATGTCGCCCTTCGAGCACGGCGAGGTCTTCGTCACCGATGACGGCGCCGAAACCGACCTCGACCTGGGCCACTACGAACGCTTCACCGGGGTCGCCGCACGGGGAACGGACTCGGTCTCGTCGGGGCGTATCTATTCCAACGTGCTGGAAAAGGAACGCCGCGGTGACTACCTGGGCAAGACGATCCAAGTGGTTCCCCATGTCACCAACGAAATCAAGGATTTCATCGGGATCGGCGACGACGAGGTCGATTTCATGCTCTGCGAGATCGGCGGCACCGTCGGCGATATCGAGGGCCTGCCCTTCTTCGAGGCGATCCGCCAGTTCAGCCACGACAAGCCGCGCGGGCAATGCATCTTCATGCATCTGACGCTGCTGCCTTACCTGGCCGCGAGCGGCGAGCTCAAGACCAAGCCGACCCAGCACTCGGTCAAGGAGTTGCAGAGCATCGGCATCGCGCCCGACATCCTGGTCTGCCGTTCGGAACAGCCCATCCCCGAGAAGGAGCGTGAGAAGATCGCGCTGTTCTGCAACGTGCGCAAGGACGCCGTGGTCGCCGCCTATGACCTGAATTCGATCTACGAGGCCCCGCTGGCCTACCACCGCGAGGGGCTGGACCAGGCGGTGCTGGACGCCTTTGCCATCCACCCCGCGCCCAAGCCCGACCTGCGCGTCTGGGACGACGTGGCCGACCGCATCCACAACGTGGACGGCGCGGTCAACGTGGCCATCGTGGGCAAATACACGCAGTTGGAAGACGCCTACAAATCCATCAAGGAGGCCCTGACCCATGGCGGCATGGCCAACCGGGTCAAGGTCAACGTCTCCTGGGTCGATGCCGAAGTCTTCGATCAGGACGACGCCGCCAACCACCTGGAGGGCTTTCACGCGATCCTGGTCCCCGGCGGCTTTGGCGAGCGCGGCACCGAAGGCAAGATCAAGGCCGCACAGTTCGCCAGGACCCGCGGGATTCCCTACCTCGGGATCTGTCTGGGCATGCAGATGGCCGTGATCGAGGCGGCGCGCAATGTCGCCGGCGTCACCACCGCCGGGTCCGAGGAGTTTGACCACGAGGCCGGCAAGAAACGCTTCGAGCCGGTGGTCTACCATCTCAAGGAGTGGGTGCAGGGCAACGAGAAGGTCAAGCGCAGGCACACCGACGACAAGGGCGGCACCATGCGCCTGGGCGCCTATGACGCCGTGCTGACGGAAGGCTCGCGGGTGGCCGGGGTTTATGGCACCAGTGGCATCGACGAACGCCACCGCCACCGCTACGAGGTGGACGTGAAATACCGCGACAAGCTGGAAGAGGCCGGGATGGTCTTTTCGGGCATGTCGCCGGACGGCCGCCTGCCCGAGATCGTGGAATGGCGCGAGCACCCCTGGTTCATCGGGGTGCAGTTCCATCCCGAGCTGAAATCCAAGCCCTTTGCGCCGCATCCGCTTTTCGCGGATTTCATCCGGGCGGCCGTGGAAAATTCGCGCCTGGTCTGAGCGGTTCCGCTCGTTTGCGCGCCCCGTCCGCCCGGGGGCGCGCGTGTTGGGGGGGCGCTGCCCCCCGTAGGGCAAGCCCGACTCCCCCCGCGGTATTTTTGACCCAAAGAAACCTGGCGCAATCGGGATGTTGCGGCCGGGCATGCCCCGAACCGAATGGGCGCGGTCGAGGTCATCGGCCAATTTTTTCTTGCACCCGGACCGGAGCGGCGCAGACTTGACGCACCGGATGTTGAAAGGACAGGTACCGCAATGCTGGAAAAACTGCTGGCCCGGTTGCACCTGGCCGATCCGCCCGAGACGCCCATGCCGCCGGCCGATGTGCAACACGCCCTGGGCGCCCTGCTGGTGCGGGTGGCCAAGGCCGACCGGACCTACCTGTTTTCCGAGATCCACGAGATCGACCACCTGCTGGCCGACCTCTATGATCTGAACCCCGTCGAGGCCGCCCAACTGCGCGCCCAATGCGAAAAGCTGGAAGCGGCCATGCCCGACACCGCGGACCTGGCACATATCCTCGAGGCCGGGATCGCCGCGCCCGAGAAAGAGGCCTTCGTGCGCGCGCTCTGGGCCGTGGCCTGCGCCGACGGGGTCCGCCACGAAAGCGAGCGCCAGGTCGTGGCCCTCGCAAGCGAGGCCCTGGGCATGGCGCCCGAGCGCGCCGAGGCCCTGCGCGACGCGCCTTGAGAAAGGCCCGGGCGTGACGGGGATTGGCCTCGGGCCGCGCGCGGCTTATATCGACGGAATGATAGCCGATCTTCTGCGCGCCCTGACCGCCCCGACCCCGCAGGCCATCCCGGCCGATGATTCGCACCTGGCCCTGGCCGCCCTGCTCGTGCGCATCGCGCGCTCGGACGGCATCTATGATGCCAGCGAGGTGACGCGCATCGACGCGGTGCTGCAAACCCGCTTCGCGCTGAGCCCTGAGGCCGCCGCCGAAATGCGTCGCGAGGCCGAGCAGGTCGAGGCCGAGGCGCCCGACACCGTCCGCTTCACCCGCGCCATCAAGGACAGCGTGCCCTACGAGGAACGCGAGGGCGTGATCGAGGCCCTGTGGGACATCGTGCTGGCCGATGGTGTCCGCGACCACGAAGAGGACGCGCTGCTGCGGCTTGTGGCGCCCATGCTGGGTGTGACCGACCAGGACAGCGCCCATGCCCGCCGCCGCGTCGAGGCCCGGCGGGGATAGCCGCGGCGTGATCGCCGCCCTGCCCATGTACGACCGGCCCGAGACGCGCGCCGCAACGGATCGGTTCTGGGGCCTGATCCGCGACAGGCTGGACGCGCGGGGCATCCCCGCCCCCACCCATCTGACCCGCGCGTGCGACCCCTGGGCGGTCTGGCAAGCGCCGGACCTGGTGCTGGCCCAGACCTGCGGCCTGCCCTACCGCGCGCGCCTGCGCGACAGCGTGACCCTGATCGGGACGGCCGATTTCGGCCTGCCCGACTGCGCGCCGGGGGACTACAACAGCGTGATTCTGGGCCGCACACAGACCCTGCCCGCCATGCCAGTGCTGGCCCTGAACGAGGCCCTGAGCCAATCGGGTTGGGCCGCGCTGGATCGGTTCTGCCATGACACCGGGCTGACCCATGGCGACATCGTCATGACCGGAGCGCACCGGGCCTCGGTCCGGGCGGTGATCGAGGGGCGCGCCGACCTGGCCGCCTGCGACGCCCAGACCTGGTGGCTCATGCAGCGGCACGACGACTGGGCGCGCGGCGCCGTCGAGATTGCGCGCACGCCGCCCACGCCCGGCCTG
>NZ_JBKOTX010000255.1:0-6775 GCF_047086965.1 Roseovarius halophilus (ex Wu et al. 2025)
ACCTGCCGCGGCGCCGCGGCGGGTGATCGCCGCCCTGCGCGGCCGGGGACGATCCGCGCGGTGGGCGCATGTCTTTTTTGTCTCGAAAGTGTCGTTGTTGAACATTTCCGGCCCGGTTGTTAGGCAGGCGGCAACGCAATGACGGGAGATCCACATGGCCAGAACGAGCGAGTTTCTTGAAAACGTCTACTCGGCAGAGGGCGGCGAAGAGATGCGCCGCTACTACGACGACTGGGCCGACAGCTACGATGCCGATCTGCGCGACAACAATTACCGCACACCCGATCGTTGCGCCGCGGCGCTGGCCGACGCGGGCGCGGACAGGCGCGCACCGGTGCTCGATTTCGCCTGTGGCACCGGGATATCCGGCGAGGCATTGCATCGCGCCGGGTTCGAGGTGATCGACGGATCCGACATCTCGGACGGGATGCTGGCCAAGGCGCGTGAACGGGGGGTCTATCGCGATCTCTACCTTGCCGCGCCGGACAGCCTGCTGGACACGGGCGGGCGCACCTATGGCGCGATCACCGCGGTGGGCGCGATCGGGGCCGGGGCTGCCCCGGCGGAAAACATCGACGTGGCCATTTCCGCGCTGGAGCCGGGCGGCGTCTTCGTCGTTTCGCTCAACGAGCACACGCTGGAGGACCCGCAATTCGAGGGCCGGCTGACCGAGGCCATCGCGGCCGGCAAGATCGAGAAACTGGCCGCCGAGGACGGTCCGCACCTGCCCGAGATCGGGTTGCGCGCGCGCGTCTGGGTGGTCCGCCGCCGCTGATGCCGCGCCCGCGCTGGGCGTGAAAAAGGCCCCGCCGGTGTGCGGCGGGGCCCATATGCGGATTGGTCGTGGCGCGGTGTCAGCCCTCGGGCATGATCACCGCGTCGATCACGTGGATGACGCCGTTCGACGCCTCGATATCGGCGGTCGTCACGTTGGCGCCGTCCACCGTCACGCCGTCTTCGGTCATGATGGTGACGTCCGAGCCTTCCACCGTGGCGGCCATCATGCCGTTGGACAGATCACCGGACATCACCGCCCCCGGCACGACGTGGTAGGTCAGGATCGAGGTGAGCTTGTCCTTGTTTTCCGGTTTCAGCAACGTTTCGACCGTGCCATCCGGCAGCGCCGCGAAGGCCGCGTCGGTGGGGGCGAAGACGGTAAAGGGGCCGTCGCCCTTGAGCGTGTCGACCAGCCCGGCGGCCTTCACCGCGGCGACGAGCGTTTCGAAGTTGCCCGCCTCGACGGCGGTGTCGACGATGTCCTTGGAATGGTTGTCGGCCATCGCCGGGGTCGCGAGCATGGCGGCGGTCGTCAGGGACATGAAAGTTCTGCGAAGCATTTGATCCTCCTTGGGTTCCGTTTGAATGCCGTCCGTGGCATTGATCGGATTACGCGGGGAGGCAGGGATGCGGATGACCGGGGGTTTCCGCCGATGGTGTTTGACCGCGGCGGCGCGCGCGCTAAGCCACCGTTTCCCCGGATATCAAATAACGATTTGTTGATGACGGGCCGGCGCGGTCAGTCCCACCAGCGGTCGATCCGGGCGATATCGGCATCCGACCAGCCGAAATGGTGGGCGAATTCGTGCACCGTGACATGCGCGACAAGATCATCGAACGCCACGTCCCCGCGTGCGCGCCATTCGGCAAGGATGGGCTGGCGGAAAAGCCAGACCGTGTCGGGGCCCTGCGGCTGATCGAAGACGGATTTGTGCGTGGTGGGGATGCCGTCATAGAGCCCGGTGAGGTCATGCGGGTCGCTCATGCCGAGGTCGTGCAGCATGGCAGCGTCGGGCCAGTCCGTGACATGGATCGCGACGGCACGGGCGGCGTCGCGGAATGCCGCGGGGAAGCCCGCGACGGTTTCGCGGGCGATCTCTTCCATCCGGGCGAGGCTGTGGGCGTGGCTCATGCCCCCGTTATGCCGCCGCGCGCCGCCGATGCAAGGGGCCGCGCGCGGCGCCCGCGCGCCTAGAGCATCAACTGGTAGCTGGTGGGCACGTAGCGGTAGCCGTCGCCCTGCGTCTCGGCGTAGCCCATGGCGGGCCACGGCATGTGATAGCCGACGAAGGGCATTTTCTCGGCCGCGAGCATGTCCAGCAGGCGCCGGCGGGTTTCGGCGGCCGCGGTCTTGTCCATGTCGAACTTCACGTCCCAGTCCGGGTGGCCCAGCGACCACACGTAGTGGTTGGCGAAATCCGCCGCCAGCAGCATCTGCTTGCCGTCGCTTTCAAGCCTGTAGGCCATGTGGCCCGGCGTGTGCCCGAACGCCGCGACCGCGGTGATGCCCGGGGCGACGTCAGAGCCGGGGTCGATCATCGTCGTCCGCTCGGCCAGCGGGCGCATCTTGGCCTCGAAGGTGTCATTGCCCATGGCCGCCCACGCGTCGAATTCCACCGCGCCTGTTACGTGGCGGGCATTTGGGAAGGTCGGGCCGCCGTCGCCCGTCAGCCCGCCGATATGATCGCCGTGCATGTGGGTGATGACGACCGTATCCACCTGGTCGGGAACGTAGCCGGCGGCGTTCAGCGCCTTCGTGATGCCGTCGGGGTTGAGCCCGGTGTCGAACAGCACCAGTTCGCTGCCGGTGTTGACGACGGTCGGGGTGAAGAAGAACTGCGCGGCGTCCGTGGGGATGTTGGCCGCCTCGGACACCGCGGCGAATTCGTCGGCGCTCACGTTCAGGCCGAAGATAGAATGCGGGTCCGGCCGGGTCATCGTGGCGGCCAGCAGGGTCGTGACCTCGAACCCGCCGAGGGTGACGCGGGTGTAGGGCGGCATGGACGGCCCCATCATCGGGGCGCCCGCCCGCGCGCGAGTTGCCGCGCCGGCCAGCGGCAGGGTGGCGGCGCCGGCCAGCATGCTGCGCCGTGTTACGGATGTATCGGACATTGGTGCCTCCCTTCGTTACGTTGCGCGGGAGAATGTAGCGCGGAACCGGGCCGGTGACTTTCCGATAACGGCAAGTTGATCGCCTGCCGCTCAGGCAGGCACGCCCGGGCTGATCTGGACAAATGCGCCGGCCTGTGACAAAGCCGCGGCGGACCTAGGAGATGCCAGATGACCACCACACGTTTCGCCCCGTCGCCCACCGGCCTGATCCACGTGGGCAACCTGCGCACCGCGTTGATGAACTACCTCATCGCGCGCAAGGCAGGCGGCACGTTCATCCTGCGGATCGACGACACCGACCCGGGGCGGTCGAAGGAAGAATACGTGGACGCGATCAAGACGGATCTCGACTGGCTCGGGCTGCACTGGGACCGGGTTGAACGGCAATCGCAGCGGCTGGACCGCTACGCGGCGGCTGCCGACAGGCTGCGCGAGATGGGCCGTTTCTACGAGGCGTTCGAGACGCCGACCGAACTGGATCTCAAGCGCAAGAAGCAGCTCAACATGGGGCGGCCGCCCGTCTATGACCGTGCCGCGCTGGACCTTTCGGAGGACGAAAAGGCGGCGCTGCGCGCGGAGCGGGGCGGCGGCGTCTGGCGCTTCAAGCTGGAACACGAACGCATCGAGTGGGACGACGGCATTCTCGGCCCGACCTCCATCGACGCGGCCAGCGTCAGCGACCCGGTGCTGATCCGGGGTGACGGTCAGGTGCTTTACACGCTGGCCTCGGTCGTGGACGACACGGAAATGGGGGTGACGGACGTGGTGCGCGGCAGCGATCACGTGACGAACACCGCGACCCAGATCCAGATCATCGAGGCGCTGGGCGGCACGGTGCCGCAATTCGCCCATCATTCGCTGCTGACCGGGCCGCAGGGCGAAAGCCTGTCCAAGCGGCTGGGCACGCTGAGCCTGCGGGACCTGCGCGAACAGGGCGTGCAGCCGATGGCGCTGCTGTCGTTGATGGCGCGGCTCGGGTCGTCGGACCCGGTGGAGCTGCGGGAGGACATGGAAGGCCTGATCGAGGGGTTCGACATCACCCGGTTCGGCGCCGCGCCCACGAAGTTCGACGTGAACGACCTGTTCCCGATGACGGCGCGCTATCTGCACGCGATGCCCTACGAGGCCGTGGCGGACGAGATCGCGGCGCTTGGCGTGCCCGACGATCTGGCCGAGCGGTTCTGGGCGGTCACGCGCGACAACATCACCACGTTGAACGACCTGCCCGCATGGTGGGCGATGTGCCGCGACGGCGCGGAGCCGGTCATCGACGCGGAGGACCGCGACTTCGTTGCCGAGGCGATGGCGCTGATGCCCGAGGGCCCGTTCGACGGCGAGACTTGGGGCCGCTGGACCTCGGCCGTGAAGGAGGCGACGGGCCGCAAGGGCCGGGCATTGTTCATGCCGCTGCGCAAGGCGCTCACGGGGCAGAGCCACGGGCCGGACATGGCACAGCTCTTGCCGCTGTTGCAGCGGATCCGGGCGAAGGACTGACGCGCCGGGCCTGTCAGGCGTCGCGCGCGGTACCGGGCACATCAACCGTTACACGCTGTATCGGGCACATTACCTGTGGCGCGTCGTATCGGGCACATCAACCGTTGCGCGCCGTATCGGCCGCGACGTACCGCACGCCGAGCGCCGCGAGCCGATCATCGACAAGGGCGCGTTCGTCTGCTGACAGTTGCCGGTGGCGCGGATAGACGGGGGCGGCCCTGTCCTGCAGGACCGGCATGTCATCCCAGCCATGTGTCGTGTCGAAGAAGCGGTGCGCGCCGTCCTCGCCGAATTCGCGCAGGTATCCCTGGACCACCACGTCGATGTAGCTGAGCAGCACCGGGCATGACCGGGACGGGGCGCCGTGGCGGGTTTCGGGGATGGAATAGACCGCGATCCGGGGGCTGTGCGAAAGCGGATGCCGGACCTGGTGGGCGGCCGACACCCGGTCATAGGCGCTTTCGCGCGCGTCAAGCGCGGGCCAGTCGCCATCCGGCACCTCGGCGATCAGCCCGTCGATCTCGGCCGCCGGGTCTGGAACGACCGTCAGGTAGGCTGCGGGCCGCAGTGACGTCCGCCGCCACACCCGCCGCCACCCGCGAAGCTGCGCCCTGTGCGCCTGCGCGAAATCGTGGGTGCCGCGATTGACGAGGCTGCCATAACCGAAAAAATATGCATGGCTCATGTATGTTCTGCCGCCCGCTTGATCTGAATCATGTCCGCGGCGCCACTGTGGCGGCAGGATGCCGCGAATTCAAGCTGGAGGGCCCGAGGATCATGCGGATCACGAAACGCACCAATATCGCGATTCGCGTGCTGATGTTCTGCGGCGCGAACGAAAGCCGGCTGGTCACGAAATCCGAGATCGCGGCGCGCTGCAACGCCTCTGAGAGCCACCTCGCGCAGGTCATCAACCGGCTGGCGCAGATCGGCTTCGTGCACACCCAGCGGGGGCGCAGCGGGGGTATCACGCTGGCCCGCCCGATGCGCGACATCGTCATCGGGGACGTCTTCCGCCAACTGGAGCAGGGCACCCGGCTGGCCGAATGCTTTGCCGACGTGGACAATACCTGCCCGCTGGTCGATGCCTGCCGCCTGCGCATCGCGCTGGCGGATGCAGCCGAGTCGTTCTACGCGCATCTTGACGACGTCACGCTTGACGCGCTTGTCTGCGGCAACGACGCGCTGCTTGCGCTGTTTTCGCCGGAGCCCTGCGCGAAACCGGGTTGAAGCGCGCGGAATGGTATACTAGCGTGTACCCGTATCGGAACGGGAGAACCGGCAGCGCGCCGGTGCCGAAGGAGCAACCGCCCCGGAAACTCTCAGGCCGTTGGGACCGATCCGATCGAGAACACTCTGGAGAGATCCCGGCACCGACCGGGACGCCGAAGGGATAGCGATCTCAGGCAGAAGGACAGAGGGGGCATCGGGGTCGCGCATGGGCGCGGTCACAACGGTGCCGGACTGAGTCAACGGACAGAGCCGGCCTCTGACGAGGGAGTAAGCGCATGAGCGAGTTGCGTCAGACGCCGCTCAATGCCCTGCACAGGGAACTGGGGGGCAAGATGGTGCCCTTTGCCGGCTACGAGATGCCGGTGCAGTTCGGGCCGGGCGTGATGAAGGAACACCTGCATTGCCGCGCGGCGGCCGGCCTGTTCGACGTGAGCCACATGGGACAGGTCATCGTGCGGCACGACGCCGGGTACGCGGCGGCCGCGGGCGCGATGGAAGGGCTTGTCCCGGTGAGCTTGCTGGGACTTGGCGAGAACCGCCAACGCTACGGATTTTTTACCGACGAGGCGGGCGGCATTCTCGACGACCTGATGTTGGCCAACCGCGGCGATCACCTGTTCGTCGTCGTCAACGCCGCGTGCAAGGCCGACGACATCGCGCACATGCGCGCGGGGCTGCCCGGATGCGCGGTGCACGAGGTCACCGACCGCGCGTTGCTGGCGCTGCAGGGCCCCGCGGCCGAAGCCGTGCTGGCGGGCATGGTGCCGGGCGTGGCCCGGATGCGGTTCATGGATGTCGGCGTTTTGGACAGCGACCATGGCGAGCTGTGGATCTCGCGGTCGGGATATACCGGCGAGGACGGTTACGAGATTTCCGTGCCCGCTGCCAGCGCCGAGGCGCTGGCGCGCGCGCTGCTGGCCCACGAGGCGGTGGCGCCGATCGGGCTGGGCGCGCGGGACAGCCTGCGGCTGGAAGCCGGGCTGTGCCTTTACGGCCACGATATCGACGAAACGACGAGCCCGGTGGAAGCCGCGCTGGGCTGGGCCATCCAGAAGGTGCGCCGCCGGGGCGGTGAGCGCAAAGGCCGTGCCCCGCCAGACCCGGCCGGTCACCAGCTGGAAAGGGCGGGTGGAAATCTCGGCGCCCGCCGGGGCCACGC
>NZ_JBKOTX010000256.1:0-6766 GCF_047086965.1 Roseovarius halophilus (ex Wu et al. 2025)
GTGGCTGCTGGCCGAGGTGGCGGCGGCGCTGCACGGTGTCCCGGCGCCGGAGGTGCCGCGGGGCGCGGCGCTGGCCGACATGGTGTCGCACCATTACGAGGAGATGCTGCGCTTTTACGGGCGCGAGCTGGGCTGCCGCGTGGCGCGCAAGCACCTTGGCTGGTACATGGACGGGGCCGGTACCGGGGTGGCGCTGCGCAAGCGCGTGCTGACAGCGCGCGACCCGGACACGGTGCAGCGGTTGATCCCCGACGCCATGACCGCCGCCGACCGGGTGGCCGCATGAGCACGGACGACGCGATATGGACATCCCTGCCGGTGCCGGCGCTGGTGATCGACGGCGCCGACCGGATCGCCCGGATCAATCCGGCCGCCGAAAGTTTCCTCATGGGATCGGCCCGGCAGCTCGTTGGCGACCCCGTCTGGGACAGGCTGGCCGTCGATGCGCCGCTGGACGCGGCAATCGGGCGGGCGCGGCGTCATGGCGCGCCGCTTTTCGTCAACGATGTTGACGTCGGCACCGGCGACCGCGCCCCCGTGCAGTGCAACCTGCAGATCGCCCCGCTGGGCGCCGGCGCGGGGGACGAGATGATCCTGCTGATTTCCCCGCGCGAACTGGCCGGGCGCATGACGCAGGGCAACACCGTTAAATCCGCCGCGAAATCGGCGATCGGCATGGCCGAGATGCTGGCCCACGAGATCAAGAACCCGCTGGCCGGGATCACCGGGGCGGCGCAGTTGCTTTCGATGAACCTGTCCAGCGACGATCTGGAGTTGACCGACCTGATCGTGAACGAGGGTCGGCGCATCGTCGCGCTGCTGGAGCAGGTCGAACAATTCGGCAATCTGGGCAAGCCCCGCCGGGACGCCGTCAACGTGCATGACGTTCTGGACCGGGCGCGCCGGTCGGCCGTGGTGGGTGTCGCCGCGCAGATGACCGTGATCGAGGATTACGACCCGTCACTGCCGCTGGCGCACGGCGATGCGGACCAGTTGCTGCAGGTGATCCAGAACCTGATCAAGAACGCGGCCGAGGCGGCCGGCGGCGATGGCGGCCGGATCATCCTGCGCAGCTTCTATGAACAATCGCTGCGCGTCATGCGCGAGGGCGGGCCGGGCCAGTCGCTGCCGCTGCAGATCGAGATCGAGGATGACGGCCCGGGATTGCCGCCCGAGATCGCGGGCGACGTTTTCGACCCGTTCGTGTCGGGGCGAGAGAACGGTACCGGGCTGGGGCTGGCGCTGGCGGCCAAGATCATTTCGGACCATGACGGCTGGATATCGGTCAAGTCGGCGCCGGGGCGCACGGTGTTCCGCATCTCGTTGCCGCGGGCGCCCGAGAACAAGGAGGAATAGGCGATGGATGGCACGGTACTGGTGGCCGATGACGACCGCACGATCCGCACGGTTCTGACGCAGGCGCTGACGCGGGCGGGCTGCAAGGTCCATGCCACGTCGTCGCTGACGACGCTGATGCGCTGGATCGGGGAGGGCAAGGGCGACGCGGTGATCAGCGACGTCGTCATGCCCGATGGCAACGGGCTGGAAATGCTGCCCAAGATCGCGCAGGACCGTCCGGGCCTGCCGGTGATCGTGATCTCGGCGCAGAACACGATCATGACGGCGATCCAGGCGGCCGAGGCCGACGCCTATGACTACCTGCCCAAACCCTTCGACCTGCCGGACCTGATGAAGCGCACCGCCAAGGCGCTGGAAAGTGGCGCGCGGGTGCCGGCGCGCAGCGACAGCGACGAGCGCCCCGACGATTTGCCGCTGGTGGGCAGCACGCCGGAGATGCAAAAGCTCTACAAGGTGGTGGCGCGGATCATGAACACCGCGCTGCCGGTGATGATCAGCGGGGAATCGGGGACCGGCAAGTCGCTGATCGCGCGGGCGATCCACGATTTCTCGGACAGGCGCACGCTGCCCTTCATGGCCGTCAGCCCGGCCGACCTTGCCGATCTGGAGGGGCCGTCGAAGATCATGGCGCGCGCCCGCGGCGGCACGATCGTCATCGACGAGGTGGGGGACCTGGACCCGGAGGCGCAGGGCCGGGTGGTGCGCATGATGGACGCCCCGGGCGAGCACAGCCCGCGGTTCATGGCCACCAGCCAGGCCGACCTGTCGGCGCAGCTTGATGGATCAGGGCTGCGCGAGGACCTGTATTACCGGCTGTGCGGCGCGGCGATCGACGTGCCGCCGCTGCGCGCACGGGTGGATGACATTCCGCTTCTGGCCGAGCATTTCCTTGCCCGGCTGGAGCGCGAGGGGCTGCCGCCGCGCCGGTTGAGCGAGGACGCGCTGGCGCTGATGCGCGCCTATGGCTGGCCCGGCAACGTGCGGCAGCTCGAAAACGCGGTGCGACGGATCGCGCTGACCGCGCAGGACGAGATCATCCAGCCCGCCGACGTGGAGCCCGTGCTGGGCAACCAGCCGGCCTCGGCCCTGATGTCGGGGCAGGAACCGGCTGAAAAGCTGAAGGATTCGATCACGCGGCACCTGAAGCGCTATTTCGACCTGCACGGCGATGCGCTGCCGCCGCCGGGGCTGTACGCGCGGATCCTGCGCGAGATGGAACTGCCGCTGATCGAGATCGCGCTCGATGCAACGGGCGGCAACCAGGCGAAATGCGCCGAGCTTCTGGGCATCAACCGCAACACCCTGCGCAAGAAGATCACGGATCTGGATATTCACGTGACACGGCGCCGCAAGTTGATGTAAAACTGCAACATCAATGTGGCTTTCCGGGCCGGCATGGCGCGGGACAGCAGATGTTGCGGCCACGGTGACGGGCTGCACAAGCTGATGGGGGCGGCGCGTGGCATCCGGGACACGCAGATGGACATGGGAACACCTGCGGCGGCTGCGCCGGCGCCGCCGGGTGCAGACCGTGGCGACCTTTGCGCTCGTGGTGCTCGGGCCGGTGCTGGCGCTGCTGACCTTCCTTGCGATGGGGCCGCTGGACCAGGGCGCGTCGTCGAACATCCTGCGCATCGCGCTGCTGGCGGACATGGTCTACGTGATCAGCGTGGCCGCGCTCGTGGCCTACCGGGTGGCGCGGATGATCGCGGCCCGGCGCGAGCGGTCGGCCGGGTCCCGGCTGCACCTGCGGCTGACGGGCGTTTTCGCGGTGATGGCGCTGTTGCCGACCGTGACGGTCGCGGTTTTCGCGACGCTGTCGGTGAACATGGGGCTGGAGGCGTGGTTTTCCGACCGCGTGGGGCGGGTGGTAGCGAACTCGGTCGCCGCTGCCGAGGCCTACGAGGACGAACACCGCCGCGACCTGATCACCGATGCGCGGGCGCTGGCCTCGCTCATCAACGCGACCAAGCGGGCCCGCGTCTTCATGGATGACGGCGATATCCGGCAGGTCCTGTCGCGGGGCCAACGCGAGATCCAGCGCGGTCTGCGCGAGGCCTTCGTCATCGACGGTACCGGCGATCTGCGCGCGCGGGGGGAGCGATCCTACCTGTTCGATTACGAGCAACCGACCCGCGCGCAGATCGAGCGGGCCGCCGAGGATGGCGTGGTGGTGATCCGCGACTGGGACAACAACGAGTTCCGCGCGCTGATGCCGCTGGAGACGATCACCGACCGCTACCTCTATGTCAGCCGCAACGTGGACGGCGCGATCCTGAACCTGTTGGACGAGACGCAGGAAACCGCACGTTTCTACAATCAGCGCGAAAGCGAGCGGGGGCGCGTTCTGTTCGAGTTCGGGCTGGTCTATCTGGGGTTCGCGGTCATCCTGATCCTTGCCGCGGTCTGGCTGGGCCTGTGGTTCGCCGAGCGGCTGTCACGCCCGGTGGGGCGGCTGACCAGCGCGGCGCAGCGCGTGGGCGAGGGGGATCTGGATACACGCGTCCGCGAGGAGGACGGCGGCGACGAGATCGCCATGCTGAGCACGTATTTCAACCAGATGACCCGTCAGCTCAAGGCGCAGCGCGAGAAGCTGCTGGCGAATACCCAGCAGATCGAGCGCCGCCGGCGGCTGTTCGATTCGGTGCTCGGATCGGTGTCGTCGGGCGTGGTGGGGCTGGATGCCAAGGGCCGGGTGACCTTCGTGAACCGGGCCGCCGAGCGGCTGCTTGACTGGCAGGACGACCAGCAATCGGTGGACCTGAGCGTGGCCGTGCCGGAATTCGGGGCGCTGTTCGAACGCCTCAAGCGGAATCCGGGCGGTTTCGTGCAGGAGGAAATCAAGGTCAGCCGCGGCGGCGGGATGGAGAACCTGCTGGTGCGGATGTCGACGCGCCGCAACGAGGACGGCCGGCGCGAGGGCTACGTCGTGGCCTTCGATGATGTCACCGACCTGGTGGCGGCGCAGCGCATGGCGGCATGGGGCGACGTCGCGCGGCGCATCGCCCACGAGATCAAGAACCCGCTGACCCCGATCCAGCTGAGCGCGGAACGCATCAAGCGCAAGTTCAAGCGGGTACTGGAGCCCGCGCAGGCCGAGGCGCTGGAACAATTGACCGACGTGGTGGTGCGCCAGACGACCGATTTGCGGCGGATCGTCGACGAATTTTCGAAATTCGCGCGGATGCCGGACCCCGAAACCAAGCAGGAGAGCCTGAGCGGCCTGCTGCGCGAGGTCACGCTGCTGCAGGAAACCGGCCAGCCCGAGGTGCGGTTCGAGACGGATTTCTGCGCGGCGCCGCTATGTGCCGAGATTGACGCGACGATGATAAGCCAGGCGCTGACGAACCTGATCAAGAACGCGGGCGAAGCCATTGATTCGCTGTATGAAAACGGGGCGCCAGACGGGCATGTCCGAACCATCCGGGTCAGCTGTGCCGAACAGGACGGGCAGGCGGTGATCCGCATATCGGACAACGGCATCGGCCTGCCCGAGGACCGGTCACGCCTGTTCGAACCCTACGTGACGACGCGGGAGAAGGGCACCGGGCTGGGCCTGCCCATCGTCAAGAAGATCATCGAGGAGCATGGCGGCACGCTGGTGCTGGCCGATGCCGACACCTTTGGCGGCGCCGAGGCGCCGGGGGCCATGGCGGTGATCCGCCTGCCGCTGGTTCCCGGCGTGGCCGGGCCGGCGGCGCCGGATACGGGCGTGGAAACGGGGGCGGACCCCGAACAGATGACAGCGGACCAACGGGCGGTATGAGGACGACATGAGCGATATTCTGATTGTTGACGACGAGCGCGACATTCGCGAGCTGATCGCCGACATTCTCGAGGACGAGGGCTTCGTCACGCGGCTGGCCGGCACGTCGGACGAGGCGATGGCGGCCATCGCCGAGCAACCGCCCGCCCTGCTGATCCTCGATATCTGGCTCAAGGACAGCAACATGGACGGCATCGACATCCTCAAGGCCGTTAAGCGCGAGCATCCCGAGGTGCCGGTTGTCATCATCTCGGGCCATGGCAACATCGAGATCGCCGTGGCGGCAATCAAGCAGGGCGCCTATGACTTCATCGAGAAGCCGTTCAACATCGACCAGTTGCTGGTGGTGATCCGGCGCGGGATGGAAACCAGCCGGCTGCGCCGCGAGAATCAGGCGCTGAAGCGGCGGGAGACCGGCCCGGCGCAGATGCTGGGTGAAAGCCCGGCCTTCCGCGCGCTTCTGGGGCAGCTCGACAAGGTGACGAAATCGAACGGGCGCGTGATGTTGACCGGCCCCGCGGGCTGCGGCAAGGAACTGGCGGCGCGCTACGTCCACGCCAATTCGTCACGCAGCGACGGCCCCTTTGTCAGCGTGAGTTGCGCCTCGATCGAGCCTGACCGCATGGAGGAAGTGCTGTTCGGCCGCGAAAGCCGGGAGCGCGGGGTGGAGCCCGGCCTGCTTGAAGAGGCGAATGGCGGCGTCATCTATTTCGACGAAGTGGCGGACATGCCGCTTGGCACCCAGTCCAAGATCCTGCGCGTGCTGGTTGACCAGACCTTCCTGCGGGTGGGCGGCGGCGACAAGGTGCAGGTGGACCTGCGGGTGATTTCGTCGACCAATCGCGATCTTGAGGCCGAGATCGCCGCGGAGAGGTTCCGGCGCGAGCTCTATCACCGGCTGAACGTGGTGCCGGTCGCGGTGCCCAGCCTCGAGGAGCGGCGCGAGGACATCCCGGCGCTGGCGGCGCATTTCGTCGAGTTGCTGAACAAGACGCAAGGTTTGCCGCTTCGCCCGCTCAGTGACGAGGCGAGCACGCTGTTGCAGACGATGAGCTGGCCCGGCAACGTGCGCCAGCTGCGCAACGTGATCGAACGCGTCCTGATCCTTGGCGACAGCGGCGGCGGCATCACCGCGCAGGAAATCCCGGGCGGGGACGGTGCCGGGGCCGCCCCGGATGACGGGCGCGTTGTGCTGTCGGGCGCCGTGGCCACGCTGCCGCTGCGCGACGCGCGCGAGGCGTTCGAACGCGAATACCTGATGACCCAGATCAACCGGTTCGGCGGCAATATCAGCCGGACGGCGGAATTCGTCGGGATGGAGCGCAGCGCGCTGCACCGCAAGCTTAAATCGCTGGGCGTGGTGACGGGGGCCAAGGCCGGCGCGCGCGGCGACGAGGCCGCCGAGGGCTGATGCGCGCGGTCACTCGGTATCGAGCCCGAGGCCGCGCAGGTAGATGCCGATGCCGCTGTCCAGCATATCCTCGGGGGCGAACGGGCTGCGCGTGACCGGCGAATTTCGCGCGAACGGTTCCACCACGCCGTGGCTCAGCGCCCAGACATGAGCCGAGAACATCGCCGCCGGCGGGCGCGTGCCGGGCGGGATGCGCTGCGAAAGGTCCCCGGCGGCGCGGTCCAGCACGG
>NZ_JBKOTX010000257.1:0-6730 GCF_047086965.1 Roseovarius halophilus (ex Wu et al. 2025)
AGGCCGCGGGCCGCCTCGGCCCAGGCGCGCAGGCCCGGCACGTCGCGCAGCACCCGATAGCCGCGCCCGTCCACCATCACAGCCCCTGGCGCAGCATGTTCAGCGCCACCAGCATGAGGAAGGCCCCGAAAACCCGCTTGAGCGGCTTCGGGTCCAGCCGATGCGCCAAGGCCGCGCCCCAGGGCGCGGTGATCAGCGTCATCGCGATGACCAGGGCGAAGGCGCCCAGGTTCACCGCCCCCAGCGACAGCGGCGGCGCCACGGCCATGTCCACCAGCAGAAAGCCCAGCACCGCCGGCACGGCGATGATGGCACCAAAGCCCGCGGCGGTGGCGACAGCCCTGTGAACGGGCCTTCCGTAGAGCGTCATGACCGGCACGCCGAAACTGCCGCCGCCGATCCCCATGAGCACCGAGAGCAGGCCCATGAGCGGGGCCAGCAGCCACTTGACCGGCCCGTCGGGCATGGCGGCGCCCAGTTGCCAGTCACTGCGCCCGAGCATCATGTAAAGCGCCACGGCAAAGGCCAGCCCGCCGAAGATGGCCTGCAACACCTCCGAGCGCAGCTGTGCGGCGACCGCCACGCCGATGGCCGCGCCGATGGCGATTCCCGGCCCCCAGCCGCGCAGGATGTCCCAGTCCACCGCGCCCTTGCGGTTGTGGCTGAGCACCGAGCGCGCCGAGGTCACGATGATCGTGGCCAGCGAGGTGGCAAGGCACATCTGCATCAGTTGCGGGCTGTCATAACCCAATCCGGCAAAGGCATAGTAGAAGGCAGGCACCAGCACGATGCCGCCGCCCACGCCCAGCAGCCCGGCCAGCAGCCCCGCAAAGGCCCCGATGGCCAGCAGCATGGCCCCCAGGCCGATCAACAGTGAAAGTTCGGGCATCATTCCTCCGATGTTCAGCCCCTCTTGCCCGCAGAGAGGCGGGGCTGCAATCCCTCAGGCCGCGGCCTGCTCCATGGCGTCGAGCGCGCGGTCCAGAACCTCTGGCCCCGCCCCCGCGCGATGGCCCTGTTCCGACAGCACCCGCCGCCAGTGCCGCGCGCCGGGCAGGCCCGCGAAGAGCCCCAGCATGTGCCGCGTGACCTGGGCCAGCTTGCCCCCCTCGGCCAGATGGGCGGCGATATAGGGGCGCATCGCGGCGACCACCGCGTGCCGGTCCGGGCCGGGCGCGCCGCCGAAGATCGCGCGATCGGCGTCCAGCAGGATCTCGGCGGGGCTATGATAGGCCGTCCGCCCGATCATCACCCCGTCGATGCCCCGGTCCAGATGCGCCCGCGCCGCCGCAAGCGAGACGATGCCGCCGTTCAACGAGACATGCAGGTCGGGAAATTCGGCCTTCATCCGGTGCACGAGGTCATGGTCCAGCGGCGGAATATCGCGGTTCTTCTTGGGCGAAAGCCCCTGCAGCCAGGCCTTGCGCGCATGGATCGTCACCCGCCGCACCCCGGCGGCACGAATCTTCTCCAGAAAGGTGGGCAGCACCTCTTCCGGGTCCTGGTTGTCCACGCCGATGCGGCATTTCACCGTGACCTCGGCGGGCTGGGCCGCGCTCATCTCGGCACAGCACTCGGCCACCTGGTCCGGCGTTGTCATCAGGATCGCCCCGAAGGTGCCCGATTGCACCCGATCCGAGGGACAGCCGCAATTGAGGTTGATCTCGGGATATCCCTCCTCGGCGCCCATGCGCGCGGCCTGCGCCAGTTCCGCCGGGTCCGAGCCGCCCAGTTGCAGCGCCACCGGCTGTTCCGCCGGATCAAAGCGCAACAAATGCCGCGCGCCGCCCCGCACCAGCGCGGGGGCCGTCACCATCTCGGTATACAGCAGCGCCTGGCGCGACATGAGACGGTGAAAGTACCGGCAATGCCGGTCGGTCCAGTCCATCATGGGGGCCACGGAAAGGCTCGCGGCCCCGGCAAGGGCACCGGCGTCATACGCGAGGCGATCTGTCACGGTCTTTCCTGGCATCGATCACTTCCTGTTGCGCCGATTTCGTATAGCGCCTCGTGGCGGGACGCGCCAGCGCTGCAACACACCCGCCGCGCGCCAGATCCCCCATCCGGCGGCGAACCGTTCCAGCGGCGTCAACGCGACGGCTTGACATTCCGATACTCAATACAACCTTGTAACAGGCGTGCGCCACTTCACCCTAACGTCTGACGCGGGGCCCCATGAAACTCACGGTCAATGGAACCGAGCACGAGCTCACGGCCGACCCCGACACCCCGCTGTTGTGGGTTCTGCGCGACGAGCTGGGCCTGATCGGCACGAAATACGGCTGCGGCATCGCCCAGTGCGGCGCCTGCACCGTGCATCTCGACGGGGCCGCCGCCCGCGCCTGCCAGCTGCCCATTGACAGCCTCGAGGGCGCCGATATCGTCACCATCGAGGGTCTGGCCGGGGACGGCGACAGCCTGCACCCGGTCCAGGAGGCCTGGATCGAGACCCAGGTCGCCCAGTGCGGCTATTGCCAGGCCGGGCAGATCATGCAGGCCGCCGCGCTGCTGGCAGAGGACCCGGCGCCCTCGGACGAGACCATCGATGCCACCATGTCGGGCAACCTCTGCCGCTGCGGCACGAATGTCCGCATTCGCCAGGCCATCGACCTGGCCGCCGACAAGATGGGAACCTGAGGCAATGGCCCGCCTGAAAACACTCACCCGCCGGGGCTTTCTGATCGGTACCACCGTCGTGGGCGGCGCTGTCGTCTTCGGCTCTTACCTGGTGGCGCGCCCGCAGGAGAACCCGCTGACCGAAGACCTCGGCGCGCAGCAGGCCACCTTCAACCCCTGGGTCAGGATCGGCCCCGAGGGGATCACGCTGATCACACCCCATGCCGACCTGGGCCAGGGCACGACCCACATGCAGGCGATCCTGCTGGCCGAGGAAATGGATCTGGAGCTCGACCAGTTCACCACCGCGTTCGGCGAACCGGCGGCGGCCTACTACAACCGGGGCTTTGCCGCCGAGGGGGCCGAGGTGATCGCCGCCCTGACCCCGCTGCCCGCAGATGCGGTGCGCGGGCCAATGGGCGCGGCCCTCAAGGTCGCGGGCCTTCAGGGCACCGGCGGATCGACGGCGGCAGCCGACAGTTTCGACAAGCTGCGCCAGGCCGGGGCCTCGGCCCGGGAGACGCTCAAGCTGGCGGCAAGCCAGGACACCGGAGTGCCCGTGGCGCAGCTGAGCACCGCGCGCGGCGCGGTCGTCCTGCCCGACGGCACGCGGCGGGCCTATACCGAGCTTGCAGGCGCGGCCAGCGCGCTGGACCCGGTGCAGAACGTGGCCCTGCGGCCCGCCTCAAGCTGGCGCCTCGTCGGCCAGCCGACCGAGCGGCTGGATATCCGCGACAAGTCCACCGGGCGCACCGTCTACGGAATCGACCTCGTGGCCGAGGGCATGGTCCATGCCACCGTCGTGACCAACCCGCGCCGCGGGCCGATGCGGGGCTATGACGCCGCGGCGGCGCGCGACATGCCCGGCGTCCAGGGCGTGGTCGAGGTCACGAACGGGCTGGCCGTTCTGGCCGACAGCACCTGGCGCGCCTTCAAGGCCGCCCGCGCGATCGACTTCGACTGGGGCCCCGCCCCCTATCATGCCGAACAGGCCGACCACTGGGCCGAAATCGCCGCCTCCTTCACCGACGACCGGCTCAACGCCACCTGGCGCGACGATGGCGATGCCGGGGCGGCGGATGGCGATGATCTGGTCGAGGCCGAGTATCGTGCGCCCTATGTCGCCCATCAGCCGCTCGAGCCGCTCAATGCCCTCGTCACCGTCACCGACGAGCGTGTCGAGATCGCCGCCAGCCACCAGTTGCCGCGCTTCGTCCAGCGCATCGCCGCCGGAGTGACGGGCCACGACCCCGACCAGGTGCGCTTTGACAACCAGTATGCGGGCGGCTCTTTCGGGCACCGGCTGGAATTCGAGAACATCAAGCTGGCCTGCGAGATCGCCAACCAGCGGCGCGGCACGCCGATCAAGCTGACCTATACCCGCGAAGAGGATTTCGCGCAGGATTTCCCCCGCCACATCGCCATGGCGCGCGGGCGCGGCGCGGTGGCGCAGGGCGAGGTCCGCGCCCTGGACCTGCAGATCGCCGGCGCGCCGGTCTTCGCCTCGCAGGGTGGCCGCCTTGGCGCGGCCTCGGGCGGGCCGGACAACCAGCTGGGCGCCGGGGCCTATTCGGCGCCCTATGCCCTGCCCGATTTCCGGGTGCGCGGCTATGCGGTGCCCAACCTCGCGCCGGTCTCCTCCTGGCGGTCGGTCGGGGCCTCTTTCGGGGGGTTCTTCCTTGAAACCTTCCTCGATGAACTGATCTATGCTGCGGGCGCCGATCCGATCGAGGAACGCCTGCGCCTGATCGATGATCCCGTTGCCCATGCCGTGCTGTCCGAGGCCGCCGAGATGGCCGGATGGGGCCGCGACCCCGGCCCGAACCGCGGCCTTGGCGTGGCGCTGGTGCGCAGCTTCGGCGTGGACGTGGCCGAGATCGCAGAGGTCGAACAGACCGAGGACGGCCTGCGCATCCACAAGGTATGGGCCGTGGCCGACCCCGGCCCGGTGATCGACCCCGTCAACATCGAGAACCATATCCAGGGCGGCGTGATCTGGGGCATGGGCCATGCCATGAGTTGTGAGATCACCTATGCCGACGGTATGGCGCAGCAATCCAATTTCCACCAGCACGCGGGGATGCGGCTCGGGCAGACGCCTCAGATCGAGGTGCGCGTCTTGCAAAACCGCGCCCGCATCGCAGGGATCGGTGAACCGCCCGTGCCCCCGGCCCCGCCCGCGCTGGCCAATGCGATCTTCGCGGCCACGGGCACGCGCCTGCGCGAGATGCCCTTCAACAAGGCCGTTACCTTTGCCTGAGGGGGCCATGCCTGTCCCCGCCCCCCTCGACCGAGGATGCACGAGATGATGAAAACCGCCGGTGTCTTTCTGCTGGTCAGTGCCGCCCTGCATGTCGTCGGTGCGGGGCTGTCGGGCTTCGCGCCGATCGGGCAGGTCCTGCTGTTGCCCGCCGTGCTCTACCTGGCGCTCTATGCCGGGCTGGCGCGGGGGATGCTCTGGGTGGCCTGGCTGACCTTCCTGTGCATGATGGGCGGCATGGCCGGAACCATCCTTGAACTTGCCGGTCCCGGCCCGGTGCCGGGCTGGGTGCTCTGGGGCATTCTCGCGGCGGATCTTGGCGCCGCTGTGGCGCTCTTCGCCGCGATCTGGGCGGGGCGGCCGGCCGAAAGGGCCTGACCCGCTCCGCGCCGCTCAGATCACGTAGCGGTTCACCAGGTTCTCCAGCCGTTCCTGCCGGCCCGAGCGGGGCTGCGGATCGATGCCCTGCGCCTCGACCCTCTGGGTGAGGGTCGCAAGGTCCTGGTCCAGCACGTCAGACCCATCCCAGCCTGCGTAGCGGTCGCGGCGGGCGGCCTCCAGCTTGTCGTCCTCGACCATCCGCGCAGCGGCCTTGAGGCCCGCGGCGCAGGTGTCCATGCCGCCCACATGGGCCAGCACCAGGTCGGCAGGATCGATGGACTGGCGCCGCAGCTTGGCGTCGAAGTTCGTGCCGCCCCGGCCCAGGCCGCCCGCGCGCAGGATCTCGTAATAGGCCAGCGCCACCTCGGGCACGTTGTTGGGAAACTGGTCCGTGTCCCAGCCGGACTGGTAATCGTTTCGGTTCATATCAATGGACCCGAGGATGCCCAGCGCGCCGGCCAAGGCCAGCTCATGCTCGAAGCTGTGCCCGGCCAGCACCGCGTGGCCGCATTCGATGTTGACGCGCACCTCGTTTTCCAGACCGAAATCCTTGAGGAACCCGTAAACCGTGGCGACATCGTAGTCATACTGGTGCTTGGTCGGCTCCTGCGGCTTGGGCTCGATCAGAAGCTGGCCCTCGAAGCCGATCTTGTGCGCGTAGTCCACCACCTGCGCCAGGAACCGGCCGGCCTGCTGGCGCTCGCGGGCCAGGTCGGTGTTCAGCAGGGTCTCGTAGCCCTCGCGCCCGCCCCACATGACGTAGTTCTCTCCGCCCAGTTTCTGCGTGGCATCCAGGCAGGATTTCACCGTTGCGGCGGCATAGGCATAGACCTCGGGGTCGGGGTTGGTCGCCGCCCCGGACATGTAGCGGCGATGCGAGAACAGGTTCGCCGTCCCCCAGAGCAACCCGGTGCCGCTCTGCTCCATCTTTTCGCCGAAGTAATCGGTGATCTCGTCCAGCCGGGCGCGGCTTTCGGCGAAACTGTCGCCTTCGGGGCGCACGTCGGCATCGTGAAAGCAGAAATAGGGCGCGTCGAGGATCTCGAGCAGTTCGAAGGCGGCATCGGCCTTGATCTTCGCGCGCTCCATGCTGTCCTGGGGCTGCCAGGGGCGGATCAGGGTCTGCCCTCCAAAGGGATCGTTGCCCTCCCATGCGAAGGAGTGCCAATAGGCCACGGCAAAGCGCAGGTGCTCTTTCATCGGCTTGCCGAGGACGACTTCCTCGGGGTTGTAGTGGCGGTAAGCGAAGTCACTGTCGCTTTGCGGGCCCTCGTAGCGGATCGGGGCGATCCCGTCGAAAAATCCGGACATGTCTTATAGATCCTTGAGCTTGTGATAGGCGGCGCGATAGCGGGCCTGGGCCTGGGCCAGGGGGTCGGCCAGCGCGCGCGCATTTTCATTGATACCGACGCCACGCCGGTCGTGCGCGAAAGCATCGACAGCGGGGCGACATGGAGTCCCGACAACAGGCTC
>NZ_JBKOTX010000258.1:0-6715 GCF_047086965.1 Roseovarius halophilus (ex Wu et al. 2025)
GCCGCGCTGTAAACCTCAAAACGTCGACGCCATCCAAGCGCCGTCAACACGCTACTGCGGCCAAATCAGGCCCAGAAGCCTCAAAAATCGAGGTGCCCTTCAGCCAACGCCTCGCGAGTAGCCTGAGCGCCGCGCTCCAGCTCAGAATGCGGGACTTCGACAACGCTCTTGCCGTCATTTTTCAGTCGCTCCAGATGAGCCAGCTCATGCGCGTCGCCCTGCTTTTGGAGTAGCGCAGCATCCTCGCTGCTCTCCGCCGGCTTCGGCCCTTCGCCGCGCAGGTGCATGAGATCCAGCGTTGTCGCATGGGCGCAGCCCATGAATCGCGTCAGATCGCTTGCTGACAGCAGGAGTTTGCCGCCGAGGTTCCGCATGGACGTCTCCGATAATTGCTACGCGAACAACTGGTACATCATCTCTACCGTTAGACTATGACGGAGGTAAATGCACCTGCTTCGGCCACTTGTGGCGTGAAGACGTGGCAAACCGCATCAGGCAATGAGGGTGATGCGCGTTTTGCCGGCCTCGCGCGCAAGCCGGAGCCGATGACAGCTTTCATCGCCGCTCCTCAGCCTGAAGAAAATTGTCTGGATTGCGCAGGAATGCCTCTAGATCCAGTGGCGCGAAGAGCCCGTCTTTGACCTCTACACGGTCACGCTGTGCAGGGTTGAGCATTTTCAGCGGGAAGGCCACGCGCGGCGTATCCGTCAGATAAATGCGTGCAACCCAGCTTTGCCGCGCGAACCTTTGCCCAGCAAGGCGACCAAAGCCCAGAGTGGTGACGCCGTCACAGCCCTTGGGCTGATATCGATAGCCGCCACTGATCTTCAGAACGTGATCTGGCGCCAAGACGCGCGCCTCCAGAAATTCGAGCAGTCCCTTGAGCCGGAAGAGCTCGTCAGCACCGTACGACCCGACCTGCTGGAGCATGTCGTCTTCCGTTCCCTCGTCCTGCACAACAAGACGGCTGTTGATCAACTCGGGGATCCGTAACCGACCTGCATTCGCTCCTCGCGCTGGCGTGACATCCGAACGAGAGGACTGTTCCAAACCCGGAAGCGACCCCGCCTCCTCACTCTTCGCCGTTTCGACGTTGCCTGCCAGCTCGGGAAAAACCGCACGGTTCAACTTCGGGGCGAGCAATTCACAGAGTGCGTTTTCCTCGGCCGCATACATCGAGACTGTTTTGCTGAAGAGCGTGGCGCTCTCGGATACGCGCGCCATCACCGTGACCGAAAGATCCTGATCTCTGATGACTCTGCGGAGCGCCGCCGCGTTCTTGCGCCCCGTTCCTCTTTTGAACCCATTCTGGTGCTGGACCAGGCGACGCTTGACCCCCTTTCCGGCCTTGCCGACGTAAAGAACTTCCGCCGCTTCGTCCCCGGATTTATGCGCGACCCAGACATAGACGGCCGGTGACGCTGAACCTGAGCCCCCTTTCAGCGCGATAAAGCGCGGCACGTCGCCTGCGCCAAGCGTGATCTGGTGAGATGCGAAGAAGCCCAGCTGGTTCAGGTCGGTAAGCGAAACTGTCATGGCGATCCTTTATCGTGCGGCCTGCGGGCTTTATCCAACAACACTCGCATCCAGCCAAGGGTTGCATGGCTTTGTGGGTATGGATGCTCGCAGGCAAATTGAAGAAATGGTAATATATACACTTTAGCGCTCGCCGTCAACTATTCTCGCGATGAACCAATTTGCAAAGGACGCGCATATACCGTTGAGGGGCTCGACCCCGGCTTTGCGCGCCCGCGCGAGCCGGGGCATGTCCTCCGAGCCAACACAAAAGACGCTCTGGTGCGGCTTGCCGAACTCCAGACCTACCCCGCTCTGCTGCACCGCGTTCGGGATAACTCTCACGGAGCCTGTTTGATACGTGCGCAAGGATTGAGGCGCGCCTCGCTAGTCCGTAAGCGCGATCTGGGGCCCACCTTCTTCTGATCGAGGATTTCTGAGAATCCGTCCCTGTCTTGGAATAGGGAAGGAGTTTCTCCGTGGAGGATACGCTGGAGTTTTTCCGGTCGGGCGGAGCGGATAGCTCCGCTGCGGGTCGGCGGCGGTGGCCTGATGAGCTCAAGGGCCAAATTGTGGCGGAGACGCTTGAGCCTGGCGCAACGGTTCGCGGTGTTGCCGGCAGGTATGGGCTGCGCGCGAACCGGCTCTCGGAATGGCGGCGTCTTGCGAAGGACGGCAAGCTGGTTCTTCCGGCGGCGGAAGGGCCACCCGTGTTCGCGCCGCTGATGCTGTGCGATGATGGGCATCCCGACGCGCCGCCCGAGGCCACATCGACCGCGGGCGCGCCTTTGATTGAGATCGCGGTCGGCGAGGTATCGATCCGTCTGGACGCGGGCACTTCGGCGGCACGGATTGCCGAGATCGTGCGGGCGGTGGGATGACGGACATGATCATGCCGACGCACAGGGTGCGCATCCTGGTGGCGACGCAGCCGGTCGATTTCCGGAAAGGCCATGACGGATTGGCGGCGCTGGTTCAGTCTGTGCTTACGGAGGACCCGTTCACCGGTACGGTGTTCGTGTTCCGCGCGAAGCGGGCCGACCGGCTGAAGATCCTGTTCTGGGACGGGACCGGGCTCGTGATGGCCTACAAGCGTCTTGAGGAAACGACCTTCACCTGGCCCGCTATCCGAGACGGAGTGATGACCCTGAACCGGGCGCAGTTCGAGGCGCTCTTCGCCGGCCTGGACTGGCGCCGGGTGAAGGCGCTGGAAGCGCGCCGGCCGGCTGCGGCAGAGTGACTCGGGCGACAGAATAGCCGGGCATTGCCAGTCGGTTCGGGGTATATTCGGGGCATGTCGGCCCTGCCTGATATCGACCTGTCGGCCATCCCCGAGGGCCAGCGCGATGCTGTCGCGGCGTTGTTGCACGAGACGGTCAGCCTGAAAGAGGTCGTCAAGCGTCTCGAGCACCTGGTCGCCGAGCTGAACCATGTGGTGCATGGCAAAAAGTCCGAGAAGCTCGACGCGGACGACCGGCAGCTGGCCTTCGAGGACCTCAACATTGCCGTCTCCGAGGCCGAGGAGCAAAAGCAGGATCAAGCGCCCACCGATGACGCGCCGCGCCGCAAGTCCTCCTCGGCCAGGCGCAACCGCGGCAATCTTCCCGAGAGCCTGCCGCGGATCGAACAGGTCGTCGAGCCTGACAGCCTCGAATGCCCGTGCGGCTGCGGGCAGATGCACAGGATCGGGGAGGACCGCACCGAGCGGCTGGACATCGTGCCAGCGCAGCTGCGCGTGCTGGTCACGGTTCGCCCCAAGTATGCCTGCCGCGCCTGCACCGATGGCGTGACGCAGGCGCCGGCCCCCGCCGCCCTGATCGAGGGCGGTCTGCCGACCGAGGGCGCCATCGCCCACGTCCTGGTCAGCAAGTATGCCGACCACCTCCCGTTATACCGCCAGAGCCAGATGCTCGCCCGGTCGGGTGTCACCATAGACCGCGGAACCCTGGCCAACTGGGTGGGCGTTGCGGGGTTCCACCTGCGGCCCGTCGTCGATCGGCTGGCCGAGCATCTGAAGGCGTCCACCAAGCTGTTCATGGATGAGACGACCGCGCCGGTTCTTGATCCCGGGCGGGGCCGGACCAAGACCGGCTACCTCTGGGCTCTGGCGCGTGACGACCGCAGCTGGGGCGGCGCTGACCCGCCCGGCGTGGTGTTCTTTTACGCCCCTGGTCGGGGCGGGCAGAATGCCGAAACCTTCCTGACTGGCTTCGACGGGATCCTCCAGCTCGACGGCTATCCCGGCTACAACCGCCTGACACGCCCCTCCCGCAAGGGCGGCGACCCGATCCGCGTGGCCCATTGCTGGGCGCACGCCCGGCGCAAGCTGAAGGAAGTGTTCGACCGTGACGGGTCCGAGATCGCCGCCGAGGGGCTGCGCCGCATCGCCGAGTTCTACAAGGTCGAAGCTGACATCCACGGCGTCGAACCAGGTCAACGCCTCTCGGCCCGGCAGGCACGAACGGCCCCGCTGGTGGCGGCGTTCGGCGACTGGCTACAGGAACAGCGGCTTCGGGTCTCGGCCAAGTCCCGCCTCGGCGAGAAGCTGTCCTATATCCATCGCCACTGGGATGGCCTGCAGACCTTCCTCCATGACGGCCGCGTCGAGATCGACTCCAACAGCGTCGAAAATCTGATCCGTCCGATCGCTCTGAACAGGAAAAATGCGTTGTTCGCCGGTCACGACGAGGGCGGCAAAGCCTGGGGCCGCATCGCGTCGCTGATCGAAACTGCAAAGATCAACGGCGTCGAGCCCTTCGCCTATCTCAAGGCCACCCTCGAGGCCATCGCCGCCGGCCATCCGAAAAACCGGATCGACGAACTCCTCCCTTGGAACTTCCAGCCGGCAAGCTGAAAAGCCCGTGGGGCCCAGCTGGCGCTTACGCTAGTCCCACCCCCGTTCACGTCACAATGCCCCATCTTGACGCTATCGTATTTTTTGGTTTGTAAGACAACGTCACATCTCCCGCCCATACCAGCGAACGCGTCCCACAATGTTTACTTCCTCTGCGGTACATTCGTGGAGCTCTATAAATCCAAGTCGATGGAAATCGTCTTCCCAGCAACGTAAACGTCCAGATCACGCCCAAACCCAAATGCAAAATTGAATACCACCGACATTCCATCGAGTGGGTCAGCATCTGGGCTGCGTGTAAAATAGCCTGACACTGCGCGCTCAATTTCCGCATTCAGCTCAGCAAGCTTTTCCTCGGATATTTTAAAGTCGTCCTGCTTCAGGGCCATTTTTACTCCGTATCGTTTGTTTTGGGGATGAGTGCGAGCTGCCATTGATGTCTCTGTTAAGCCCTCACAAGCATGATCGCCTCCCTCGCAAAACCGAGCGGCGGGCAAGACCAAGGCAAGGTGAGAGGAAGAGCGCAGGTCATGGTGCGACCTGGGACTACCGGTAATGCAATCAGCCGTTCAATCATGTGCTTACCCTCCCAAACCAATCAAAAGCGCAAGAAACCCCAAGAAAACCAAAGCAAGAAACGCTGAAATGTTAAGAAACAGACGGCTTGTCAGAATGCGAACCAAAAGGACAAGAATCCCTATCACGACCATGCCGGCCACAATCAGAAAGAGCAGTCCTACGGCAGTGTCCAACACCAGACGTTCCCATCAATCTACCACTGGGTAATAAGGCGCCCCCCAGTCTTCATCAGGATTTGACAGCATCGTCTCGATGAATACTGGCAGCAGGCTCAACAATAACTCGGCCCCATCACGCACCTGCTTGCGGTTCACCTGACTGTTCCAGGTCGCGCCCCCATGGACAAGCTGGTTGCGTAGCACGTAAAGCCTGTCAAATACGATGCTCAAAAGCTTCGCTGTTTCCTGCTCCTCAATGGCGTATTGTGCTGCCTTCTTGGCATTTCCAAAGCGCAGTTCCCAGTTGTCATACTCGGCATCGCCATTGTGGAACTTCCAGAACGGACTGAAGATGTATTTGTTATCCAGAAGCTCGGCCACGACCCCTTCAAACTGATACCAGATCTCATGGGCGATCCGTCCCCTCGGATCACACCGCACCAATGCATCAAAAAAGTTTTGGAAATCAGCACGGGCAAACGACCCCGGGTCGTCAGCCATGTCCTTGGCATAGGCCGCATTGAACGCGATCCAGCTGAAAATGAATGCAGCATCTGGATCCTCTTCAATCAACGCGGCCGCCCGTGCTATCCAGCTGATGGACCTATGGGTACGCAGGTTCAGCTCAGAAGAATTATCCTCGCGATGCTGCCGATGTTTGTCCCGCAGATAATCAAATTCGTCTGATACTACCGCCATCGCCTTCAAGCTCCCAATCTCCGCGCAACCGCATCACCAAGCCGCGATGTGACAAGCCTCCAGACGGCACCGCCACCCGTATCCGCGCCACCGTCGCCCCAACGTTCACTGCGCATGACATAATGCAAAATCCTGCGCAGATCGCGCAGGCTGAGCTTTTCAACGCGACTGAGGTCAGCTTCGAGATTGTCCATAAACTCGGAAACCGGCGTTTGTGCCTGATCGCCCATGTGATCACCTCCATCGCTACAGACGAAGCCACAGGAATAGGCCGCGTCAATGAAGGCCGACCATTCAGGCCAGTCGATTGGCCGCACCCGCTCATCGCGCAGGGCGGCTTGGTAACGGACCAACAAGTCGCGCAGTCGTGCACCTACGAAGCGAACCTGCTGAACGGTTAGCTTTTCATCGAGACTGAATGCGTCCTGTCGGATATCTGGATCATTCTGTAGAGCTGACATTTTCAATCCTATCCTTGTTCGTCTGCGGCACAGCGAAAATCATCAATGAAATCCTCGATTTCCGTGAGCGTTTCTGGATCATACAGACCTGCCGATCTCATCTCGGAGACGGCTTGACGCGCTTTTACAAGGGTCATCCACTTAACCTTGTCCTCCCCCGTGGCATCCCAACGCCCGCGGCGCCAATCAGAGTATTGGCGTTGCCCCCGCTCTGACAAAAGCTTGGGCGCATAGAAGGCCAAGAGCCTTCGGCCGAGTTGGCGCAGGCGCGCATCTTGAAACTCCGCCACGATTTCTTGCCGCCGCCCCCAATCCGCCCCTTGAAACTCCTTAAGGCCCGCCTTGTCATTCCTGTACCGGGGCACGGTTCTGAGACAGCGCGTTGCGCTGGTTAGGCCGCCATTTTAACCTCCGTGACGGCTTCGGGTTCAAGGGCTTTTTGCTCGGCC
>NZ_JBKOTX010000259.1:0-6660 GCF_047086965.1 Roseovarius halophilus (ex Wu et al. 2025)
CGAAGAGGCGCCGGCCCTGCGGGACGTAGCCCACCCCGGCGCGCGGCACGTCGTGGGCGGGCAGGCGGCTGAGCTCGCGCCCGTCGAGCAGCACGCGGCCCGACATCAGCGGCAACAGGCCCATGATGGCCTTCATCGTGGTGGTCTTGCCCGCGCCGTTGCGTCCCAGAAGACACAGGATTTCGCCGGCCCCGACATCGAGCGAGAGATCGCGCAGCACCTGCGCGCGTCCGTAGCCGGCACTTATCGCCTCGAGCCGCAGCATCATCCCCGCCCCAGGTAAGCCGCCTGTACGGCGGCGTTCGCGTGTATCTCGCGCGGGGTGCCCTCGGCCAGCACCGCCCCGCCGTCGAGGACCGTCACGCGGTCGGCGCATTCCATCACCACGGACATGTTGTGTTCGATCAGCAGGACCGTGGCCCGCCCCGCGATGTCGCGGACGAGGGTCTTGAAGCGCGCTATCTCGCCTTCGGCAAGGCCTTGCGTGGGTTCGTCGAGGATCAGCAGGCGCGGGCGCTGCACGAGCCCCATGGCGATCTCCAGCAACCGCTGGTGGCCGTAGCTGAGATTGCCGGCCTCGGCGTCGATACGGTCGCGCAGGTCCACTCGGTCGAGGGCGTCGCGCACCGCTTGCGTCACGCCCGAGGGCGGCACGTGACGCCGCGCGGCCAGCGCCACGTTCTCGCGCACCGGCAGGCGTGGAAAGACCGAGGTGATCTGGAAGGTGTAGCCCATGCCGGCACGGATCCGCTTGTGCGCGGGCAGGGCGGTGATGTCGCGCCCGGCGAAGTGCACGCTGCCCGAGCTGGGCGCGATGCGCCCCGAGATCATGCCGACGAGTGTCGTCTTGCCCGCGCCGTTGGGGCCGATCAGCGCGCGCAGCTCGCCCTCGGGCAGGTCGAGATCGACGTCGCGGACCGCCTGTAGCCCGGCGAAATGGCGCGACAGGCCCCGGGTGGACAGCAGCGTCATGGCAGCCAGCTCCAGCCGCGGCGGCGCAGTTCCCCGGCCAGCCCCTGCGGCGCGAAGAGCGTGAGCGCCACCAGCGTCACGCCGGCGATCAGCATGTAGGCCGTGGTGATCCCCGAGCCCAGGTCGATCAGGTAGAACATGAACAGCGTGCCGATGAAGGGCCCGAGCACCGTGCCCGCGCCGCCCAGCAGGACCCACAAGAGCGGGAAGATCGAGTATTGCACGCTGGCGAAGCTGGCCCCCGCATAGCCGAAGAGCAGCCCGTAGACCGCGCCGGCGCCGGCCGAGATCGTGCCCGAGATCACCATCGCGCCCAGCTTGTGAGCGAAGGTGTCATAGCCCAGCATCCGCACGCGCTCCTCGTTCTCGCGGATCGCGACCAGCGTCTTGCCGAAGGGCGCGCGGACCAGCCACAGGCAGGCCCCGAGGCTTGCCGCGAAAAGCGTCCAGGCCGTGACGTAGCGGTTGTCCGGGTCGCTGAGATCGATCCCCCAGAGCACGCGTTGCGCCGCGCGGATGACGAACCCCTCGTCGCCGCGCGTGATGTCCCCGAAATGCAGGATCGTCAGGTAGCCCGCCTGCGCGAACATCAGCGTGACGATCAGGAAGGCCACGCCGGAGGTGCGCAGCGCCAGAAGCGCCAACCCGCCGGAGACAACCGCCCCGGCGGCCAGCCCGGCCAGCAGCGCGGGGGCCGCGGTCATGTCGAGGTGCTGCATCGGCAGGGCCATCCCGTACATGCCGGCGGCGAAGAAAAGGGCGTGGCCGAGGCTGAGCAGCCCGGTATAGCCGAAGAGGATGTTGTAGCCCACCGCGTAGCTGGCCAGCACCATGATCCGGGCGAGGTTGCCGTGGTGATAGGCCGGTAGCACGAATTGCAGCGCGAAAAGCAGCGCCAGCAGCCCGCCATGCAGCGCGAGGATGCGATGCGTGACGGTCATGCGGCGCGCGCCCCGAACAGGCCCTGCGGCCGGAATACCAGCACCAGCGCCACGAGCAGCGTGGCGAGGATCTTGGCCAGCGTGGGCGAGAAGAAGACCGAGATGATCCCGTCGCTCAGCCCGATGAGCACGGCGGCCAGCACCGTGCCCGGCAGGCTGCCCAGACCGCCGATGATCACGACGATGAAGCTCAGCAGCAGGGGATCGGCGCCCATCAGGTAATGTGCCTGCTGGATCGGCACGATCAGCACCGCCGCCAGAGCCGCCAGCCCCGCGCCCAGCCCGAAGACCAGCGCGTAGACCCGCTCGACCGGGATGCCGAAAGCGAGCGCCATGTCTCGATCCATCTGCGTGGCGCGCATCACCAGCCCGGCATTGCTGCGCGTCATGAACAGCCACGCCCCGGCCAGTATCGCGGCGGCCGCCGCGATCACCGCCAGCTTGTAGGTGGTCGTCGACAGGCCCCACGGCCAGTAGAGTTGCCAGCCGCCGTCGGCGTGTTCGATCCACGGGATGGCAAGGCGCTGGTTGAAGGGCGGCTCCACCGGCCGCGCCTCGGGGCCATAGGTCATCAGGGCCAGTTGCTGGATGATGTAAAGCAGGCCGATCGTGGCGACGATCGTGCGTTCCGGGTCATAGCCGATGCGCTTGAGGATCGTCATGTCCGCAAGCGCGGCGAGGGTGCCCACGGCAAGCGGCGCGATCACCAGTGCGGCGAGGAACCCGAACGCGGGATGCCCGCCCACCGTTTGCGCCACCCACCACGCGATGACGGCCCCCAGCATGAAGAATTCGCCATGCGCGATGTTCACCACGCGCATCACGCCGAAGACCAGCGACAGGCCGACTGCCGTCAGCGCCAGCACCGCGGCTGTCACCGCCCCTTCGAGCGAGGCGAGGAGGAGATAGGGCCCGAGTTCCATGTCGCCCATTGCTTGCCCCGCCGGAGCGACCAAGGCAAGCAAAATGCCCGCCGTCAGCCGAGCGGGTAGTCGGCCAGCCTCTCGTAGACGGGGCCGTCATGCGACAGCCGCGACCGGTAGAGCGCGAAGGCCCGCACCGCCACCGGCGGCAGGGCCATGTCCCCGTGAACCGTCAGGAAATGGCCCAGCTTGTCCAGTTCGTGTTGCGGGGTGGTGGGCGCGAACCGCGCCAGCGTGACATGCGGGCGGAAGCGTTCACGCGGCAGGTCGATCCCGGCGTCGCGGACGGCAAGCCGCACCTTGCGCCGCAGCGTGGTGAGCGCGTCGGTCGCGGTCACCGCGGCATAGACCGCGCGGGGCTGTCGCCCGCCGAACAGGTCGAGCCCCCGCAGCTCCATCTCGAAGGATGGCGCGGCGATATCGCGCAGGCCTTCATCGAGCAGGGCCAATGTCTGCGTCGACTGATCGCCGAGGAAGGCGAGGGTCAGGTGGAAGTTGTCGGGCGCGACCGGGCGCCCTGATTCGAGGTCTTCGGTCAGCCGGGTCAGCGCCTCGCGCATGTCCTCGGGCAGGGGGAGGGCGATGAAGCTGCGCATCTAGCGGCCGTCGCCGTGCCGGTGCCGTGGCGCGTCGCACATGTCAGTGCGCCTGCTGCAACCGCGCGTAAAGGCGCAGCGCGTGGCTTGGTTCCGCGGCGACGGCGGGCAGGACCGGATCATACCCCGCCCGGATCAGGCCGGCGATTTCGGGTCGCAGGATGACCGTGTCCTTGCCGGGGACACGCGCCAGTGGCGACCTGTCGGTAAAGGCGGTGTCCGACCACAACAGCATCGTCTGCACGATCTGGCTCAGCGCCAGCGTCTCGGCCGGAACCGCGCCCAGCTCGGTGTCCATCCGCAGGAAGACGAAGGCGGCACGGATCGCGCCCGCCTCGTCGAAGCGGAAGATCCGGTACTGGTTGGCATCCACCGACTTGAGCCGCGCCACCAACGGGCCGAGATCGGGAACCAGCCGGTCGAGGTCGGGCACCGCCGGCAATTCGTCCCAGTCGCGGAAGAAGAAGATCATCAGGTTGGCGCCGAGTTCCGGGTCCGTTTCGGCCATCCTGTGATCGGCCGCGGCGACAACCGCCTCGATCGCGCCCTTGACGACCCCCAGCGTGGCATCGTCCACCCCGAAAACGATGGGCACGATCGGCCGGCCCCAGCGGGCGAACAGGAACTGCCCGTCGGCGCGGGTGAAAAGCGCCTCGATGTCCCCGGGTGTGATCCCCGTATTGTCTGTCATGGCCGCGCCCCCGTGGTTGCCGCGACGCCTTAGCAGACGGGCCGGGCGACGCCAACCGCCCGCCGGCCTCTACGCGCGGCGCAGATCGGCGCCAAGCCCGGTCATCAGCGGCTCGAACACCGGGAAGGAGGTGGCGATCGGCCCCGCGTCATCCACGGCAACCGGGGCGTTGGCGGCCATGCCCATGACCATGAACGACATCGCGATGCGGTGGTCCAGATGGCTCGCGGCGGTCTGCCCGCCGGGCACGTCGCCCGGGCCGCGGCCATGCACGATCCACCAGTCCTCGCCGTCCGCCACCTCGACGCCACCGGCGCGCAGCCCGTCCGCCATCGCCGCGATCCGGTCGCTTTCCTTCACGCGCAGTTCCCTGACGCCGCGCATTTCCGTGGGCCCGCTGGCAAAGGCCGCGACGACCGACAGGACCGGGTATTCGTCGATCATGCTGGCCGCGCGCGCCGGCGGCACCGACACCCCCGTCATGTCGGGCGAGAACCGCGCCCGCAGGTCGGCCACGGGTTCGCCGCCTTCCTCGCGCTCGTTTTCATAGGTCAGGTCGGCGCCCATATCGCGCAGGGTGGTGAACAGGCCCGCCCGCGTCGGGTTCAGCCCGATGCCCGGCACCAGCACGTCCGAGCCTTCGGTGATCAGCGCCGCGCAGACCGGGAACGCCGCCGAGGACGGATCGCGCGGCACCGCGATGCGTTGCGCCGTCAGCTCCGGCTGGCCCGTCAGGGTGATCACGCGGCCCTCGTCCGTGTCCCCGGTGGCAATCTGCGCGCCGAACCCGGCCAGCATTCGTTCCGTGTGGTCGCGCGTCGCCTCGCGCTCGGTCACCACGGTCTGCCCCGGCGCGCCGAGCCCGGCGAGCAGCACCGCGGACTTGACCTGCGCCGAGGGCACCGGCACCGTGTAGCGCACCGGCACGGGATCATGCGCGCCCTCGATCGTCATCGGCAGGCGCCCGCCCGAACGCCCCACGGCACGCCCCCCGAACAGCGCCAGCGGGTCGGTCACGCGCGCCATGGGCCGCTTGTTCAGGCTGGCATCCCCGGTGAAGGTGGCGGTGATCGGGCAGGTGGCCATCGCCCCCATGATCAGCCGCACGCCGGTACCCGAATTGCCGCAGTCGATCACCCTGTCGGGTTCGGCAAAGCCGCCGGTGCCCACGCCGTGCACGTGCCACGTGCCGTTGTCGTCCCGTGTCACCTCGGCGCCCATGGCCCGCATTGCGCGGCCCGTGTCCAGCACGTCCTCGCCTTCCAGAAGCCCGGTGATGCGCGTCTCGCCAATGCTCAGCGCCCCGAGGATAAGCGCCCGGTGCGAGATGGACTTGTCCCCCGGCACCTCGGCCACGCCCGAAAGCGGGCCCGCCTTGTGCGAGGACATCGGTAAGGGGGTGCCGTGGCCGGACATGGCGCGCGCCTTTCGGAAAACTCAGGTTGCGCCGGGTGATAGCGCAGGCGCCGGGCGGCGTCCATAACCTGCGCGCGCCAGAGCGGACCGGGGTCAAATGAAACTCGCGAAGGGGATGTACCGGACAGGCGTGCCGGGCGCGATCTCGGCCGCGCCGTCGGGCAGCTCCACCAGCCCCTCGGCCCAGCTCAGCCCGCTGATGCGGCCCGACCCTTCGGATTTGAAGACCTCGGCCCGGCCATCGCGGAGGCGCGCCCGCAGGTACTCGCGCCGCCCCGGCTTCTTGGTCTTGGCAAAGGCGGCCGGCAGGGTGAATCCCTGCGGCTCGTGCCAGCCCGCCCCGGCCAGCAGCCCCATTGCGGGCCGCGCGAAGACGAGCGTGCAGACCATCGCGGCAACCGGGTTGCCCGGCAGGCCGAAGACAGGCGTGCCCTGCCACAGGCCCAGTGCCAGCGGCCGCCCCGGCTTCACCGCGATTCGCCATTCCGCCATCGCGCCCGCCTCGTTCAGCAGGGCCGAGACGTGGTCCTCGTCACCTGACGACGCGCCGCCCGAGGTCACGATCACGTCCGCCTCGGCCGCGCCGCGGTCCAGCGCCGCGCGCAGCGCGTGTCGCGTGTCATCGACCCGGCCCAGATCCCGCGTCTTGAAACCGAATTGCCGTGCCAGCGCCAGCAGCATCGGGCGATTGGCGTCGTTGATCTGGCCCGGCCCCGCCGCCGCGCCCGGTTCGACCAGTTCATCCCCCGTCGAGATGACGGCGACCCGCAGCGGCGCGCGCACCGGCAGTGCATCCAGCCCGGTCGCCGAGGCCAGCGCCAGATCGGCCGGTGTCAGGACCCGCCCCGCGGCCAGTATCGTGTCGCCCGCCGCGACGTCCTCCCCCGCCGCGCGGGTGTTGGCGCCGCGCTTGATGCCGGCGCGGAAGGCGATGTGGCTGTCCGAGGCTGTCACGTCCTCCTGCAGGATCACGGTATCGACGCCCTCGGGCAGGGCGGCGCCGGTCAGGACCCTGACAGCATCGGCAGGGCCCCGCCGCGTCGATCGGGGCCTGTTTGCCGGTGCAGTCGCGCGTCTGGAACTGGATGTAGCCCAGCCGGCCGACATGCGCGCGGGCCAGC
>NZ_JBKOTX010000260.1:0-6620 GCF_047086965.1 Roseovarius halophilus (ex Wu et al. 2025)
CGCCCCCGAGATGCCACTGGTCATCCCCCTGATGCTGTACAACCCAACGGTCTGCGGGGGGCGGCGATCCGTCGAGGGAACGCCCCCGCTTGCGTCACCGCCGGCTCAAGGGCGGGCCGGGATGAAACGGGCCCCGATATCGGCAAGCGCAGTGTCCACGAGTCGCCGCTCTGCGCGCGAAAGGGTCTGGTGACGCGGGTAGAGCGGGGCGCGCCGATCGTCGACGATCGGCCCGTCGAACCCGGCGGTGGTGGCAAAGAAATGCGCGGCGCCATCGCGTCCCTGCAGGTTCAGGTAGCCCTGCACCACCACGTCGAGGTAACTCAGCAGGATCGGATGTTCGGTCGAGGGTGGGCCGATATGGCCCCGAGCGGCCTCGTAGACGGCGGTCTGTCGGCGCGGGCGGTCATGGATCACGCGGTCTGTCACGTCACGGCGCAGGTAGGCCTGTTCGCGCCGGTCAAGCGCGGACCAGTCGCCGCCGGGCACATGGGCCAGCATCCCGAGGATCTCGGCGCCCTTGGCCGGTTCGACCGACAGGAAAGCCACCGGGCGACGCGAGGAATGTTTCCAGACCCGCCGCCAGCCCCGCAGCTTTGCGGGAAACGGGTCGGCGTAGTCATGGGTCGCGAGGTTCACAAGAGACCCATAGCCAAAGAACGCGGGATGGGGGGTGGACGCACTCATTCCCGCGCCCGGAGCACGCGGGCCGGCTTCGCGGACAGGGGCCGCAGAGCGAAGGCCAGACCGGCCAGCAGCGTCGTCAGCACCCCGCCGAAGACGATGGCGAGGGCATTGGACCAGATCGGCGTGAACCCCGTTTCCATCACGAAGGTCGAGACGGCCCAGCCCCCGGCCATGCCCGCCGCCAGCGCCACCAGCGCCGCCGAAAGCCCCAGAAGCGCGGCGCGCAGCGCGAAGCTGCGCAGGATGCGGCCGCGCGGAGCGCCGAGTGTCTTGAGCACCGCCGCCTCGTAGGTGCGGGTCCGTTCGCCGGCGGCCGCCGCGCCGATCAGCACCAGAAAGCCTGTCACCAGGGTTGCCAGCGCGCCATAGCGGGTCGCGGCGGCGATGCCGCCCAGCACCACCAGCACCCGGTCGATGGCATCGCGAATCCGGATCGCGGTGATATTGGGATAGGCCTGTGAGAGGTCGCGCAGGATCGCCGCCTCGGCCTGAGGTTCGGCATAGACGGTGCTGATCCAGCTGTGCGGCGCGCCCTGTAGCGCGGCCGGGTTCATGGACAGGATGAAGCCCATGCCCGCGTCGTCGAAATCCACCTGCCGGAAACTGGTGATCTCGGCGGTGATGTCGCGACCCAGGAGATTGACGGTGAGCGTATCACCCAGCGACAGGCCCATTTCCTCGGCCTCTTCCCGGCTGAAACTGACCTGGGGCGGGCCGTCGTGGTCGGGGGCCCACCACTTGCCGTCGGTAACAACGGTGCCCGGGCGTGGCTCGGCGGAATAGGTCAGGCCACGGTCGCCCTTGAGCACCCAGTGATCGGTGACCTCCGCGGCGGGTTGGTCGTTGATCCGGGTGATGATGCCGCGCAGCATCGGCGCGGCTTCGTAGTCGCGCACGGCGGGGTCCTCCTCCAGACGGGCGCGGACCCCGTCGATCTGGTCGGGCTGGATGTCCACGAAGAAGTAGGAGGGCGCAACCTCGGGCAGTTCGTCGGATATGGACCGGCGCAGGTTGCCATCGATCTGGCCGACGGCGGCCAGTACGGTGAGCCCCAGCCCGAGAGACAGAACGACCGAGGTCGTCTCGCCCCGCTGCGCACCGATGGCACCAAGGGCGAGCCGCAGGGTGGGCCGTCCGCGCGCGGCGCGGCGGAACCGGCGCGCCAACCAGCCCACGCCCAGTGCGGCCAGCACCAGCAGCCCCAGTGCCGCCACGATTCCGCCTGTGGTCCAGAGCGTCAGCAAGGCCGTCCCCGAAAACCAGACCGCTGCCCCGACCAGGGCTGCCAGCAGCAGGCCAATGGCCAGCAGGTAGCGCAGGGCGGGCAGGTGCGCGGCGCCGTCGCCGATATTACGAAAGAGCGTGGCGGCACGGATCTGTTCGGTCCGGGCGAGCGGCCACAGCGTGAAGATGCCCGCGGTCAGCACGCCATAGAGCGCGGCCTCGGCCAGGGGCGCGGGGTAGAGGGTGAACCTGGCCGGGATGGGAAGCCGCTCGGCGATCAGCGGCGACAGGGCAAGCGGGACCAGTGCGCCCATGATCAGCCCGATGCCGACACCGAGCACCGTGAGGATTCCGATCTGCAGGAAATAGGTCAGGAAGATCGTCCCGCGCGTGGCGCCGAGGGTCTTGAGCGTGGCGATGACCTCGGTCTTGCCCGCGAGATAGGCGCGCACCGCCGCCGAGACACCGACACCACCCACAGCCAGCCCCGACAGCCCCACCAGCACGAGGAAGGCGCCGATGCGGTCGACGAACTCGCTGACACCCGGTGCCCCGTCGCGGGCATCGCGCCAGCGCAGGCCGCTGTCGCTGAAGCGCGCCTCGGCCTCGGCCTGCAGCGCGGCGAGGTTGGCGTCCTCGGGCAGGTCCAGCCGATAGTTGCTGTCCATCAGGGTGCCTTCGCCCAGAAGGCCGCTGTCTGACAGATCGTCGAGTTGCACCAGCGTGCGCGGCCCCAGCCCGAAGCTGCCGCCCGAGTTGTCGGGGTAGGACTCGAGGATGGCCGACAGCACGAAGTCCTGCGTGCCAAGCCGGAACGTATCGCCGGGCGCAAGCGCCAGCCGGTCGGCCAGGATGCGCTCGATCACCGCGCCGGGCAAACGGTCGGTGCCGGCGAAGGCCTGATCCAGCGGCATGTCAGGGTCCAGTTGCACGGTCCCGATCAGTGGATAAAGCGCGTCTACCGCCTGCACCTGGGTCAGCCCACGCTCGGGGTCATCGCCGGGCACGACGGCCATCGAGCGGAAGTCCACCGTTTCCGAGACGGCCTCGGAGATCCGGTTCATCCAGGCGGCCTCGTCCGGCTTCGCGAACCGGTAGGTGAAGGTGACGACGGCATCGCCCCCCAGCAGCGCGGCGCCCTCCTCGGCCAGCCCGGCCTGGATCGAGGCGCGGATGGTGCCCACTGCGGCGATCGCCATGACCCCCAGCGCGAGGCAGGCCAGGAAGATACGGAACCCGCGCAATCCGCCGCGCAGCTCGCGCCGGGCCAGTCGGTAGGCAAGCGGCGCATTCATTCCGTCGCCGCCTTGCCGCTGTCCATGCGTCCGTCGCGCAGGGGCAGGATACGGTCGCAGCGCCGGGCCAGCTCGGGCGCATGGGTGACAAGGATCAGCGTCGCGCCGTGGCGCTCGCGCAGACCGAAGAGCATGTCGATGATCGCCGCGCCGTTGGTCTCGTCCAGATTGCCGGTGGGTTCATCCGCCAGCAGCACCTTGGGCCGTGGCGCGGCGGCGCGGGCGAGGGCCACGCGCTGCTGCTCGCCTCCCGACAGCTGGCCGGGGTAATGCCCGGCCCGGTCGGACAGGCCCATGTCCGCCAGTTCGGCCTGCGCGCGGTCGAAGGCATCCCGGTGCCCGGCCAGTTCCAGCGGCGTGGCGACGTTTTCCAGCGCCGTCATGGTCGGGATGAGGTGGAAGGATTGGAAGACCACCCCCATATTGTCCCTGCGGAACCGCGCCAGCGCGTCCTCTCCCATCCGGGTGATGTCGGTACCAAGTGCGGTGATGCGCCCCGATGTCGCGGTTTCCAGCCCGCCCATCAGCATAAGGAGTGACGATTTGCCAGACCCGCTCGGCCCGACCAGCCCCATGGTTTCCCCGCGTGCCACCTCCAGCGAGATGTCGCGCAGGATATCGACCCGCCCCGCGTTGCCCATCAGAGACAGCGAGACGTCGGTCAGCGAAAGGGCGGGGTCACTCATGGCGCGGGCCTTCGGGATGTTGCGGTACCTCACATATGGGGCAATCGGCGCGGCCCGCAATGCGGCTGCGGCACTCCTTGTTCTTGCCGGGGCCGCCCAGGCCGAGACGGTCACCATCGCTGCCCTGGGCGACAGCCTGACTCAGGGCTACGGCCTGATAGACCAGGAAGGATTCGTCCCACAGATGGAAGCCTGGCTGCGCGATCAGGGCGCAGAGGTGGCCCTTGTGAATGCGGGGGTGTCGGGCGATACCACCGCCGGGGGGTTGTCCCGGGTGGACTGGACACTGACGCCGCAGGTGGACGCCCTGATCGTGGCCCTGGGCGGCAACGACATGCTGCGCGGGATCGCCCCCGAGGTGGCCCGTGCCAACCTGGACGGGATCATGCAGGAGGCCGAGGACGCCGACACGCCCGTCCTGCTCGTGGGCATGGAGGCGCCGGGCAACTACGGCCCCGACTACAAGAGGGCCTTCGATTCGATCTATGCCGACCTGGCCGACACCTATGACAGCCTGCTGTTCGACAATTTCTTTGAGGGAATCATGGCGGAGGACCTGTCCCGGGTGCGTGAGACGTACATGCAGCCCGACGGCATCCACCCCAATGCCGACGGCGTGAAACGGATCGTCGAAGCGATGGGCCCGGCGGTGCTGGATCTCGTCGCGCGGGTCGACTGATCCGGTGACGCGAAACGCCCGGACGGTTCCGCCCGGGCGTTCTATCTGTCAGGCCGGGGCGCGCGCCCCGACGCCGGTTCAGGCCAGCGCCAGATCGACCGCAGACTGGCGGCCGTCGCGGCCTTCCTGCAACTCGTAGGTCACTTTTTGATCGTCGGCGAGGCCGGTCAGACCGGACCGCTCGACCGCAGAGATGTGCACAAAGACGTCCTTGCCGCCGTCATCGGGGGCGATAAAGCCATACCCCTTGGTGGTGTTGAACCATTTGACTGTGCCAGTAGCCATATCACTGTTTCCTTCGTTTTGCTCCGCTCGCGGGATGCAGCGGATCGGCCCGTCAGTGCAGAGGATCGAGAAACTGCGCCGATAGAGGAGACAGTGGTAGATCGTGGTAACGTCGCGACAACAGGATGCGCATCCAAGCCGAATCGATCAAGTGAAATTCCTGTGGCAGACGAATCGGGCAGGCTGCTGCCACCGGTGGCAGGGGCGCGCCGCGGTACGGGCTGCGGTGTCGTTTCCCTTGGTGCCCCGGCCCGGAGTCTGATAGCACCGGAGTGTATTGGCAACCTACGGGGGAGACAGATGTTCAAGTTTCTATTCGGACGCAAAGCCGGGGCCGAGCCGGCCCAGGAAACCCAGCGCGAGACGCTGGAACGCGCCATCGGCGAAATCAACGAGATCATGACGGGGCTTGCCGACAAGCCCAAGCTGACCGTGGACATGGAAACCGGGGGTCTGACGCTGGAGCTGCCCGAGCAGATGCCCGACGAGGCCCTGGCCCTGCCCGCCCCGGCCGGGGAAACCACGGCGGACGATGCCGCAGCGACACCCGAGGCTGATTCCGACAAGCCCGCGGCCTGAGCGCCGCGGCCCCCGCAACGCAAAAAGGGGCAGCCGAAGCCGCCCCTTTCCGAATCGTGTCGCGTCCGGCTCAGGCCAGGGCGATGTTCGTCGCGCTCTCGCGGCCATCGCGGCCGGCTTCGACGTCGAAGGTAACCTTCTGATCGTCGGCCAGGCCGGTCAGACCGGCCCGCTCGACAGCGGAGATATGGACGAAAACGTCCTTGCCGCCGGTCTCAGGTGCGATGAAGCCGAAGCCTTTGGTGGTGTTGAACCATTTCACGGTGCCATTGGCCATGTGAAGTCTTCCTTATGATCTATGCTGCCCGCGGTAGTGCGGCAGCCCGGCGTAGTCAGTCTGGGTCGAAGAACTGAGTGCCGGTTAAGGAAGTCAGGGTCGAGGTAGAATAACGTTGCAAGGCGTGTATGACGGGTTTGCGGGCGGATGGCAAGGGGAAATCTGTTGGTGTCATGCGCGCCTTGGCCATATCCTAGGGAGGCATGCGCCCATGCGAATACTTCGACCCACCCCAAGGCGTGCGCGGCTCGTAGATTTGGTAACCGACGTCGCTCGGATGATGAGGTGACATCCTTTTTGGATTGGTCGACCAGCCGATTTCTAACCAAGAGTTTCACGGATAATCTTAGCTATCTCGGATTCAGAAATGAGTTTGGCATTGCGTCCCAGCCTTCTTACTAGCTGGGAAAACTCTATACAGTTCTTGTTCGCGATGAATGATTGAAATGCGCTTGATGCCAACATCCGATTTATAACCGTTGTCGTTCGATCGATCCGATGTTTTTGGTATGCATAGACGAGTCTGGAAGATGATACTGGGAAAAGCACTTCGCAAGCGGGCTTCCCAGTGGACAAAAAAGGCGCGAACCCTCCGTCTGCAACGAATGTCACCATTGTATCGGGTAGTATCAAACCTGGGTCGGCGACCTCAATAACCTCGTATTTAAGGCCGCTATAAAGATCGCGACGTTTCTCTGGGCTCGCATCTTGCCTGAGTAACTTGAGGTGCGTTTCGCGACCGATCTTTGACATCGCTGATTCCAAGCCCTCCATCGCCGGCAAAACATCGGATTGTAGGTTGGAAGCAAATGGTCCCTTCTCGATCTCTGTGGGTTGCCGGGCTCATCAAGGGTTGAACGGGCGCTACATTTTGTGCGGCCGGTAGGCGCGTCCGGCGCGTAGAACTC
>NZ_JBKOTX010000261.1:0-6604 GCF_047086965.1 Roseovarius halophilus (ex Wu et al. 2025)
GCAAGAAGATCGACTTGCGTCGGGAAAACGATCCCCCGGATCGTTTTCTGGTCCTCCTCACCTTCGGCTGGGCCAAGACCGTGGGCGGCATGGCCCAGAACGATGCCCTTGTGGGCGGCGAAGGGGCGGATAAGCTCTTCGGGATGGCAGGTCACGATTACCTGGCCGGGGAAGACGGCGCCGATAGTCTCAAAGGCAACTCCGGCGATGACGAACTCTTCGGAAATGCGGGGTTTGACCGCCTGTCCGGTGGCAAGAACAATGACCGCCTGTCCGGTGGCACCGGTGATGACACGCTGGACGGCAATTCCGGCGATGACATCCTGTCCGGGAACAGCGGTTATGACGACCTGACCGGAAGCTCCGGCAACGACGTGCTCGATGGCGGCGCGGGTCATGACGCTCTTTCCGGCGGCTGGGGCAGCGACAGCCTCGAAGGCGGCAAGGGCGCGGATGTGCTGCAAGGCGGCGACGGCGGCGACAAGCTCAAGAGCGGGTCGGGCGACGATACGCTCGATGGCGGTACCGGCGAAGACTACCTGAACGGCTGGAAAGGGGACGACACGCTCGACGGCGGCGCCGGTGATGACCGCCTCTATCTCGGCGCCGGCGACGATATCGCCACCGGCGGCGCCGGGAGCGATCGCTTCGTGTTCCGGTCGGGCGATCTCGACGGCGGGGCCGACATGATAACTGACTTCACCCGCTCGGGCGCGGAGCAGGATCGGCTCGACCTGCGCCAACTGGAGCTTCTTTCGGACGGCATGAGTGCGGATGAATGGGTCGCGACGCATGTCCGCGCGGGTGCCGACGGCGCGGTCACGATGGACCTCGCCGACATCTCGTTGACCTTCGCGGCTCGCGCAGAGGACGACGTCAGTGCCCTCTTCGCCGATGTCGTCGACGGCCTGATGTTCGTCTGGAATTTAGCAGGTCGCTGAAGAAGTCTGTTTGTAAGGACGTTTTCCCGTCTTCCGTGGTTTGAGGGCGGTTTCTCCTGAGACTCGCCCCCCGGGCTCAGGATGGCTGCCGTGGTCAGGCGGCCAGGAGCTTCGGCAATCTTGCGAGGTTGCAGGCCGCCATGGTAATCGTGAACTGCGCGCGGACCCTGTCGAGGCCGCGGTGGACGGTCTCGCTTGCCAGTACATTGCCAGCTTGATCGACCCGATTTCCCGCTGCGTCGTAAATCCAGCTCGGGGCATCGTCGCGGTTGGCAGTGGTATCGATGTTCGGGTCGAGGACTTCCGCGTTGGATTGGCCGACATCGAACGACAGGACGACGTCGTCGTAGTCCTTGTCCCCGCCGTTGTAGATGTCCTCGAAGCCGAGAACGATGTCGCCGTTGGCCGCGTCGGTGTGCCCGACAGTATGCGGATAGGCATCGGGATTGAGCGCATATCCGTTGTCCGGGTCAGCCGCGGAATGGAAGAAGGCGGTTCCGAACTGGGTGAACATGAGGGGCTCGCCCCCGTTGTCCGGGTCGATCCGATAAAGCTGTGTCAGGCCTTCCGTATCCGTCGTCGCCGGGGCGCCGCTTTCGTCGCGGATGACGTAGTCGCCGGTTTCGAGGCTTGCGCCGTTGCGCGAATAGCCATTCGGCAGGACAAAGAAGCCCACCTTGTCGCCGGCCTCCAGCGTGACGGGTACGGCGGATTCGCCGCGCTCCAGGTCGCCGCCGCTGTCCTGTCCCGACGAATTGGCAAAGAGGATCTCGACAGTCTCGATCCGGCCCGCGTCGTCGACCTTGTACATGCCCACCGTGTTGCGATATCCGGCGCCCTCGTCGAGGAAGGTGACCTCACCGGCGTAGTCCTCGGCGATCTCGAGGGTGCTCACCCGCCAGACGCTGATCAACGACGATCTCGACGCCTTCACGCGGATCCCGGCGATGTACGGCAACTCCATCGTACAGCTGGAGTCGGACGTGGTCTGGGGCATCATCACCTCGAACCCGGCGATGGCCGATGGCAACGCGCTGTTCCACGCCACGCACAAGAACCTCGCGGGCTCGGGCGCCGCGCTGGATGTGAGCAGCGTCGGTGCGGCGCGTGCCGCCACGGACGACGTGACCGGCTTCGGCGAGGCGCGCATCTGGTCCGAAACCACCCGGATCGACCTGCGCGTCGCCGAGGTTACAAACCCGCGTCCCGGCGACCGCATCGAGATCGATGGCGAGGCTTTCCTCATCCAGGGCGAGCCCGTCCGCGACCGCGAGCGGCTGGTCTGGACCGTAGATCTGCGGCCGGCATGAAACTGAAGCTCGACGTCACGCCGGACCTCGCCGCGCTCATGGCCGCGGAGATCAAGGCGGGCGAGCGCGCGGTGACCACGGCGATGCGCGAGGCCGGCGGGCAACTCAAGGCCGACTGGCGCCGCCAGATCACGGGCGCGGGGCTGGGCCAGCGGCTTGCCCGGAGCATCCGCGCGGAGACATGGCCCAAGGGCACCACCAGCATCGGCGCGGCGTCGCTGGTCTGGTCGAAGGCCCCCGCCATCGTCGGTGCCCACGACACCGGCCCGCTGATCCGGTCGAAAACCGGCTTCTGGCTCGCGATCCCGACGCAAGCCGCCGGCCGCGGCCTGCGCCTGCGGTTCGTCTATCGACGCCGCGGCCCCAGCCTGCTCGTCGCCGACCGCGCGCGCATCAACAAGCGTGGCCAGGCCGTGGCCTCGCGCGCGAAGACCGGCCGCAACCAGGGTTCGAGCGTCCGCAAACGCTCCGGGGGAGCGTTTGCGGCGAAGAACGCGCCGATCTTCCTGCTGGTCCCGCAGGTCAAGCTGCCGAAGCGGCTCGATCTCGACCGTGATGCCGAAGGGGCGCACGACAGCGTCCCGGGGCTGATCGTGGCGAACTGGGTGGAGGGCAAGAGTTCATGATTGAATCAATCTCTCATTACAAAGAGGCCGCCCATGTCTGAAAGTCCTTGAGAAGCAACCGGATGCCATCGTTGGAAATAACCCAGTCTGCTCTGGATTCCTTGAACCAAAAGGATTCAAGGTCGGCCGGCGCATGCGACAACAGCTTTTCGCAAAAGGCGTTCAGGTCGTGCACCGCCTGATCGCCATACTGCCGGCGGAAGCTCTGGTAGATTTCATGGCGAGCAGTCGGGGCATCAGAAGCCCAATCCGGATGGACTAGGTCTAGGTCCTGGTGGAACTGCAACGTAAAGTCATAGAAGGCTTGGGGCGCTTTCACGTCATTCGTTCCTTGGAAAAGAGGTTACGATAATGAAACCATTCGGCATTGCGGGCGCATGACGGATGTACGTCCTCACGGAGTATGTGGGGCGCAGTCGAATCGGTGAGGATATCCCGCGAGTCAACCGATAGGCCTCTTGCCCCGTTATGCTGGAGAAAGTGCTTTCGAGGATAGCATCCTCCTGTTGCGCGGTTGCGACGGCATTCACGATCGCGGCGTTACGCGAAAGGTTCGCGTTCGTAAGTCTTTCCGCAGCCGCAAGCGAACTGAAAGACCCATGGTACCAGCGATAGACCGTTTGGAAAAGCGTACGGGCTACCGGAACGCTGACCATGCCGATTAGGAAGGATTCGCTCTTGCCGACATGCCGTTCAATGGCGTGCCCGCCAGCAGCCTCGTGTTCTGCGAGATCCTGAAGGGGGTAGCCGCTCTCTGTGGGAACATACTCAATAGGAGTGATGTCGTTCCGCGATCCCGGCGTGACCGGCTCTGCGTAGCAGCGACAGTTGTGCGCCTGTCCCGGATGGCCGCCTGCGGGCGGATCGCCCCAGCGGAACACCTGATCGTCGTACTCAGCATGACTGTCGCGCACTTTCGCGTCGTCTTGGGAGCGCCATATGTAACGCTCGATCCCCAAAATCTGCTGCCGAAGCTGGTTGATCAGACCCGCGAAGGCCCGAAGCAGGCGTTCTTCCATGGCGGTTCGCAGGGGGCGAAGGCGCCGCGGATGGGTCTCGTATTCCTCGAAGATCGCCATCAAGCGCCCATCCCACTGGCGCAGCGCCTCCTCCTTCGCATCAGAAACATCGCGCAAGTCAGCTTCGGTCACCCATGGCACGGTGTCAGGGGGCGTCAGACCATTCAGCAGCATCCGGGTGTTTTCGGCGATCACGCGGTCCAATTGGTCGGTGAAATCGGCACGCAGGTCGGCATACCCGGGGAACTCCGACTTGATCGAAATGCCCGCGCGATAGCCGTACACGGCCCCGTTCCGCCGTACCAACACGTACTGACCGCTGCCGCCGTGACGGAGAAACTCCCTTAGATTGTGCTGCATGGAACCTCCCGCCGCCCCGCGGGATGGTTTGTAGAGACAGACGGTAAAGAAGCGTTTGCCTTGCCGTGCGGTGCTTCCGATGCCGCAACGGTCCCCAAGAAAGCCGCAAGGTCTGAACCATGTCCACTCCCCGCGAAACCATCCTAGCCGCGCTGCATGCGCGGCTCTCGGCGCTGCCCGCGACCGCCCTGCGCGGCGAGGTGCTTCCCGAGCGCGTTCCGGCCGATGGCCTGCTGATCCTGCGCGACGGCGAGCCGGGGGATCCGGAGGTGACGTTGTTGCCGCTCGCCTACCACTATCAGCACCGGGCCGAGATCGAGGCGATCGTGCAGGGCACCGACCGTGACGCTGCCTTCGACACGCTGACCGCCAGCATCGGCGCGTCGGTCACGCGCCGGGAGGCCTCTGCGACTGGGGCGAGGGTGAGCGGGGGACCGTGGCCGCAGGTGCGGCCGCGCAAGCCCCGCGAACGCGCCACGGCCGGTCGATCTGCCGGTCGAGGGCGTGGGCAAGGGCCCGCGACCGGCTGCCGCTGGCGAGGGCCGAGCTGCGCAATGCTGAACGTCCCGGGATCACACCATCCCGCAGGGAATCATACCGGCGAAGTTGTCCACAAAAAAACGTCTTTGAGCAGTTTTCCGGACAAGATCGCCACGGCGTCTTTCAGGCCGATACCTTATGTTGTGTGCGTGTGACGGTCACTTGACCAATGCGACACGGCAGGAAAGGGCCTGAAATGTCGAGCGGACGCCAGACCCCCCGTGCGGGAGCTTCAGAGCGCATGACGGGACAGCAGCGCGCAACGGAGGTTGCGGACTTCCTGTCCGGGCTCGACCGAACCCCGGCGGGCTTCACGCTCCTGACCGATGGCCTGCACGAGATCCGCCGCGGGCCGGACGGCGCCGTTTCCTTCGTCAGGCTTTGCGGTCGAATCGAGGTGACAGCGATCACGCACGATGAATTCGGGCAGGAGTACGGCCGGGTTGTCGATTTCGACACGCTCGACAACGAGCGGCGGCAGCGTGTGGTGCAGGCACGTCGCCTTGTTTCGAGCCCGGGACATGGTGTCGGCGATCTGATTGATGACGGCCTCGACGTCGAACTCGGCCAGCAAAGGCGTGTCGCGGAATACCTCTACTCATGGCGGCCGTCCGCGCGCGTCACGATCACCCGTCGACGGGGGTGGCAGGCGGGGCATCGTGCATTCGTGCTGCCCGATGACACGACACTCGGGGACAAGCGCGTCATGTACATCGGCCCGGTTGACCGGCGATCAGCGCCCGTCTCGGGAACACTCGACGGCTGGCGTGGCGAGATCGCGGCCCGTGCATCCGGAAACCCTCTCCTCATGGTTGCGCTCTCGACGGCATTCACGGGCCCCCTTGTCGCGCCACTCGGGCTCGAGAACCCCATGCTGCATCTTCGTGGCGGGTCGTCATGTGGCAAGTCCACGCTGCTCGGCTACGCCGCCTCCGTGTGGCAGGGTGCCGATGGCGTCCGGCCCTGGCGGGCCACCGACAGCGGGCTCGAAGGCGTTGCAGAGCGGTCGAACGGTTTGCTGCTGGCGCTCGACGAACTCGCCGAAATAGAAGGCAAGGCAGCTGATGCAGGTATCTACATGCTCGGCAACGGGCAAGGCAAGGCCCGGGCTACGTCGACCGGCGCCATCGCGACCGCCGCGCATTGGCGGCTCACGATCCTGTCGAGTGGCGAGATCAGCCTCGGCGAAAAACTTGCCGAAGCGGGACGGACAGCAAAAGCGGGCCAGGCGGTGCGCGCGCTCGACATCGCCGCCGACGCGCGGACCTTCGGTGCATTCGACGACTTGCGAGGCTTCGAGGACGGGCGGGTCTTCAGCGATGCGCTGCGTGACGCGGCGGCGCGGCACCACGGCACCGCCGGGCCGGAATTCGTCAGGGCTCTGCTTCGCGATCTGTCTTTCGAAAGCGACGCAGCGCGGCAGATCATGGCGGGCTTCATTCGTACGGCCGAGGATCGCCACCCCGGCACCGGCACTGGCGTTCCGGGACGGGCCAGAAAGCACCTCGCCGGGATTGCGGCCGGGGGTGAGCTCGCAACGAAACTCGGGATCACGGGCTGGAAGGCGGGCGAGGCCACGGATGCCGCGCTCGCGGTCTTCGGGCTATGGCTAGATGGGCGCGGGGCTCATGAAGATCCGTTCGACGCAGATGCCGTGCGGCGTGTAAAATCGTTTCTGGCGCACGTACATGACCATATCCTCGACCTTGAACCGTCCCGGGTTTCCGAGAGGCTTTTCTGTTCAAAACCTACGCGGCGTTTTCAAGAGCATTCATCTCTGCATGGAACTCATCCTCCACTTCCTGCGG
>NZ_JBKOTX010000262.1:0-6551 GCF_047086965.1 Roseovarius halophilus (ex Wu et al. 2025)
CCATGGCCGAGGCGGAAAAGGGCGGCTGGTCGCGCCGAGCGGCCACGGGCCGGGCCAGCGTGCGCCCGGCTGCCGCGCGCAGCGGCACCTCTTCAACCTCCAGCGGCGCGACCAGCGCGAGCAGCTTTTCCAGAGCCTCGTCGACGGTGATCATGCCTCGAACCGCCCCGACTTCCCGCCGTCCTTGAGCGTCACGCGGATGCCGCCGATCTCCATGTCCTTCTGTACCGCCTTGAGCATGTCGTAGACCGTCAGGGCGGCGGTGGAGACGGCTGTCAGCGCCTCCATCTCGACGCCGGTCTGGCCGGTGGTCTTGACCGTGGCCGCGATGCACACGCCGGGCAGGGCGGCATCCGGGGTCAGCTCCAGCGCCACCTTGGTGACGGGCAGGGGATGACACAGCGGGATCAGGTCCGAAGTCTTCTTGGCGCCCTGGATGCCCGCGATGCGGGCGATGCCCAGCACATCGCCCTTTTTCGCCGTACCAGTTGTGACATGGGCGAGGGTCTCGGCGGACATGCGCACATGCCCCTGGGCCGTGGCGATGCGGGCGGTGCCGGGCTTGTCCGAGACATCGACCATATGCGCCTGGCCGTCGGCGTCGAAATGGCTGAGCCTGTCACCGCTCATGCCATGCCCCCGGGCACCAGTGGGTCGGCCAGGATCGCGCGGGTGGCCGCGGCGACATCCGCCTGCCGCATCAGGCTCTCGCCGATCAGGAAGCTGCGGGCACCGTAGCGCGTCATCTCGGCCAGGCCGGCGGGGCTGTTCAGCCCGCTCTCGCAGACGATGGTGCGATCGGCGGGCACATGCCTGGACAGCGCGCGGGTGGTATCGAGCGTGACCTCGAAGGTCTTGAGGTTGCGGTTGTTGATTCCCATCAGCGGGGCGCGCAGTGCGCAGGCGCGCTCCAGCTCGGCGTGGTCGTGGACTTCCAGCAGGACATCCATGTCAAGATCCATGGCGGCCGATTCCAGTTCGGCGGCCTGGCTGTCACAGACCGAGGCCAGGATGATCAGGATGCAATCGGCCCCCAGCGCGCGCGCCTCGGTCACCTGGTAGGGGTCATACATGAAATCCTTGCGCAGAGCGGGCAGGTCACAGGCCGCGCGCGCCTCGGTCAGGAAGGTGTCGGCGCCCTGGAAACTGGGCGTATCCGTGAGCACCGACAGGCAGGTTGCGCCGCCCTCTTCATAGGCCCGGGCCAGCGCGGGCGGATCGAAATCCGACCGGATCAGCCCCTTGGAGGGGCTGGCCTTCTTTATTTCGGCAATCAGCCCGTAGCCCGTCTTGCCCGCCTGCACGAGCGCCTCGGCGAATCCGCGCGTCGGCCCTGCCTCCTTGGCGGCGGCCTCGAGCGTAGAGAGCGGCGTTTCGGCCTTGCGCGCGGCGATCTCGTCGAGCTTGTAGGCCTTGATCTGGTCGAGAATATCCATGCCATCTGGTTAGCGTGGGCCGCGCGCGATGACAATCGCGCTGTCACGCGCGCACCGGGCCGGGGTCAGGCGGGCTGACGCTCCGCCCAGCCGGCAAAGATCTTTTCCAGCACGACCACGACGTAATAAAGCACGATCCCCAGCACCGCGAGCGCGATGAGCACCGCGAACATCAGCGGGTAATCCGAATTCGTCTTGCCGCTGTCGAACAAGGCGCCCAGCCCGCGGCCGTGCGGACTGACGATCTCCATCAGGTTGGTGCCGATGAAGGCCAGCGTGACCGAGACCTTGAGCGCCCCGAAGAACTCCGGCAGCGTCTTGGGCAGGGCGATCTTGCGAAAGATCATGGTCTGCGAGGCCCCCAGCGCGCGCAGGATGTCGCGGTATTCCGGCTCCAGCGTCGACAGCCCGATCGAGACTGAGACCGCGATCGGAAAGAACGAAATCATGAAGGCGATCAGGACGGTGTTGAAGTCATGCGCGCCGACGAACATCAGCGCCACGATGGGCACCACGGTCGCCTTGGGAATGGCGTTGAAGCCCACCAGAAGCGGATAGAGCGCATCGCGCATGGTGCGCGAGAAGCCCATGATCATGCCGATCGCGGTGCCCACCATGATGGCCAGCAGCAGACCCAGCACGGTCCGCCAGAGCGTCTGCCAGCCCATGACGATGAACAACTCCCAGTATTGCTGATAGGCGGGGATCAGGTCGCTGGGCGAGGCCATCTTGTAGTTCGGCCAGCCCATGATCCAGACCAGCGCCTCCCACAGGGCGAGGAAGATCAGGATGGCCAAGGTCGGCACGACGACTTTGCGCAGGGACGGGTTCATGACACCTCCTCCGGGGCGGCGCGGCCCTGTGCGATCTCGATCTGGTGGCGCAGCGTGGCCAGCCGCTCGGCCGCCTCGGCGGTGTAGAGATCGTCCAGAGTGGGCTTGGCGATCTGCGGGATATCCATCACGTATTGCGTCCGCGCGGGCCGCCCCGACAGCACGACCACCTGGTCGCCGAGGAAGATCGCCTCGCGCAGGTCATGGGTGATCAGGACGGCGGTGAAGGGCTCGCGCTCTTTCACGTCGTGCATGGTCTGCCACAGGTCCTCGCGGGTGAAGGCATCGAGCGCGCCGAAGGGCTCGTCCAGGATCAGGACCTCGGGCTGGTGGACCAGGGCCCGGCACAGCGAGGCGCGCTGGCGCATCCCGCCGGAGAGTTCCGAGGGGCGCTTGTCCTCGAAGCCGTCCAGCCCGACCAGGTTGAGCAGATACCGCGCGCGGTCCTTCGCGGCCGCGCCCTTGAGGCCATCGGGCACGATTTCCAGCGGCAGCATGACGTTCTGCAGGATGGTTCGCCATTCCAGCAGCACAGGGTTCTGAAAGGCCATCCCGACGGTGGACCGCGGCGCCTTGACCAATTCGCCGTGCAGCCAGACCTCGCCTGCGTCGGGGTGCATCAGGCCGGCAACCAGCCGGGTGAGGGTGGACTTGCCGCAGCCCGAGGGGCCGACGACGGCGCAGAAGCCGCCCTCTTGTACGGTCACGTCAAGCCCGTCGAGCACGGGCAGGGGGCCAGAGGCCGTCTCGTAGGCGTGACGGACGCCTTTGATCTTGATCAGCGGGGTCATGGGGATCTTTTCGAAAGGCGTGGGGGCGCATGGCCCCCACGGGATTTGGGCTCAGTCGAGCGGGAAGCCGCCCTCGGGCAGGTAGGCATCCGTGAAGTACAGGCTCGCATCCGGTTCGCCCTCGAAGTCGTAGACCATCTTGATCTGCTCGATCGCGGCGGCCATCCGATCATCGTCGATGGTGCCCATGCCATTTGCGGTGGTGTAATCGGTGACGACATTGGCCTCGATCGACAGTTCCAGACGGCGCTGTTCAAGGTCGGAATCGGCGGCCGGGTTGCGCTCGATCAGGGCCGGCATCACCGAGGCGGGGTCCGCGATCGCATCCTTCCAGCCCATGGCCACGGCCTCGAGAAAGCCTTCGACAAGCTCGGGGTTGGCCTCGGCGAAGTCGGCGTTGGCGATGATGGCGTTGCCGTAAAGTTCCAGCCCGTGGTCGGCCATCAGCAGGGTCGTGATATCCTCTTCCGGCACGCCCAGACGCACGAGGTTCAGGTAGGAACTGAAAGAGAACCCGGTGATCGCGTCGACGTTACCGTCGGCCAGCATGGGTTCACGGGTCGGAAAGCCCACGGGCTCGACCGTGATCGCGTCCATGTCCAGATCGTTCTGCGCGGCGAAGATCGGGAACTGGGCCCAGGCACCATCCGGCGGCGGGGCCCCGAGCACCTTGCCCTCGATATCCGAGGGCTCGGTGATCCCCAGCGACTCACGCCCGATCACCGCGAAGGGCGGCTTGTCGTAGATCATCATCACCGCCGTGACGGGCGCGCCCGGGTTCTGGTCGAGAAAGCGCACCAGGCTGTTGATGTCGGCGAATCCCATCGGGAAGGCGCCGGTGGCGATCTTCGGAATGGCGTCGAGCGAGCCGGTGCCGGCGGAGATCTCGACGCTCAGCCCGTTGTCTTCGAAGTGGCCATTGTCGATGGCGGCGAAATAGGGCGCGGCCGGTCCTTCGAACTTCCAGTCCAGCGCGAAGGGCACGTCGGTCATATGTGCCTCGGCATGGGCCGAGGTCGCCGCCACGGCGGCCACGGCGGCGAATTGTGCGATCCTCATCATCGGATATCCCCTGTGGTTTGCTTTTGTTTTCGATGCGCCGAGGTGCCCATAGAACCGGGGAAATGTCCTCCCCGTGGGGCCTGCTCGTGCGGTCTTGCTTGGCTTATTCGCCGACGATGCACAAAAAAGGGGCGCTACGCTACCATTTTGATAAGTGATTGGCCTGTTGGGCCGCTGCTCTATCGCGCAACGCGGCATGTCAGCCGGATTGGCTGATGCGGGCCAGGGTTTCCACCGCGCGCCGTGCTGCGCCGCTGTCGATGCTCGCGCGGGCCTGGTCGGCCCCGTCACGCAGGCTTTCGACCCGGCCGGCCACCAGCAGCGCTGCGGCGGCATTGAGCAGGACCGCATCGCGATAGGCGCTGGACTCGCCGGCCAGCAGCGCGCGGAATGCCCGGGCGTTGTCCTCGGGTCTGCCGCCGAGAATCGCCTCGAAAGGATGCACGGGCAGGCCGGCGTCCTCGGGGTGGACCTCGCGCAGGGTGATCATGTCGCCCGACTGCGCCGCGACCCAGCTGATCCCGGTGATGGTCAACTCGTCGGTCCCGTCCGAGCCGTGGACCAGCCAGCTCGCCTCGGACCCGAGCGCCTCCAAGGTCTGGGCCATGGGCTGGATCAAGTCGCGGCTGAAGGCGCCGGTCAGTTGCCGCTTGACGCCGGCCGGGTTGGTCAGCGGCCCGAGGATGTTGAAGATCGTGCGGGTGCCCAACTCCGTCCGGGTGGGCATGACGTGCTTGATCGCCGGGTGATGCATGGGCGCCATCATGAAGCCGATCCCGGCCTCGGCCAGGGCTTTTTCGACCACATCGGCCCCGATCATGACCTCGATGCCCAGTTGCCCCAGTGCGTCGGCCGCGCCGGACTTCGACGACAGGTTGCGGTTGCCGTGCTTGGCCACCGGCACGCCCGCGCCCGCCACGACAAAGGCCGTGGCGGTGGAGATATTCAGCGTCCCCTTGCCGTCGCCCCCGGTGCCGACGATGTCCATGGCGCCTGCGGGCGCGATCACGGGCAGGCACTTGGCCCGCATGACATGGGCGGCGGCGGCATATTCGTCCACTACCTCGCCGCGCGTGCGCATCGCCATGAGCAACCCGCCCATCTGGCTGGGTGTGGCGTCGCCCTCGAAGAGAATCCCGAAGGCCTGTTCGGCCTGGGCACGGGTCAGCGGCCCCTCGGCGGCGGCGGCGATCAGGGGTTTGAGGGCGTCGCTCATGCGGGGGCCTTCATGGTGTCGAGAAAGGCCTGCAACAGGGCGTGGCCATGCTCCGAGGCGATGCTCTCGGGGTGGAACTGCACACCGTGGATCGGCAGCGTCTTGTGCTGCAGGCCCATGATGGTGCCGTCTTCCAGCGCGGCGGTGATCTCGAGGCTGTCGGGCAGGCTCTCGCGCTCGACCACGAGCGAATGATAGCGCGTCGCCTCGAAGGGCGAGGGCAGGCCCGAGAAGAGGCCCCTGCCGCCGTGATGCACCCGGCCCATCTTGCCGTGGACGATCTCGTGGCAGCGCAGGACCTTGCCCCCGAAGGCCGCGCCGATGGTCTGGTGGCCCAGGCAGACCCCCAAGAGCGGCGTGCCTGTCTCGGCCGCGGCCTTGGTCAGGGACAGGCAGATGCCCGCCTGCGCGGGATCGCAGGGCCCGGGCGACAGCAGGATTCCGGCGGGGTTGAGTGCCATGGCCTGCTGTACGTCGAGGGCATCGTTGCGGTGCACCTGCACATCCGCGCCCAGTTCGCCCAAGTAGTGCACCAGGTTATAGGTGAAACTGTCGTAGTTATCGATCAGCAGAAGCATGTTTTCGCCACTCGTCCGGTGCGGCCCCTGGGGGCGGGTGAAATTCGGGGCTACCATCGCCCCGGCGGGGCGCGATATGGTTCCGCCTAGATGGGCCGAAGCATGGGGCGGCGTCAAGGCCGGCGGTCGGCGCGTGGCCGAGGCAACAGCAGGCAGGGGGCAGATCGTGGCACGGGGATTTCTGGCGGGCATACTGGCAGGCGGTGTTGTGTCGGTTCTGGGGCTGGGCACGGTGTCCTTGCTGGGCGAACAGCCCCCCGGCAACACGCCCCCGGACGCGCCGCAGGTTGATGCGCCCGAAAGCGACCCGCGCCAAGGGGCCGCCGAGACAGCCCTCACGGTCGCGGAGCCGGGCGCTGCGGCGGGGCCGTCGCTGGGGGCCCCGCCTGCGGCTGAAACGCCGGCAAGCCCCTCTGGGGACTCCACTGACACCCCCGCCACCAAGGTCGCGCCCCCGGATGTTCCGCAGGCCAGCGGTGTGGAGGGGGAGATGCCCGGCCCCGGGACCGGCGACAGCGATGCCCCGTACGTCGGCGGCGGCGATCCCGTTTGGCCCGATCTGCAGCCCCCCGCCCTCGGCGGGGTCGGGAGTTCGCCGCACGTCGCGAGGCCTTCCGCTACAGCGTCGAGAACGG
>NZ_JBKOTX010000263.1:0-6480 GCF_047086965.1 Roseovarius halophilus (ex Wu et al. 2025)
GCGTCGTCCGGCGCCGCGGCCGCCGCCGGCACGGCCCCCGCCGCCCCCATCGCCATGACCTCGGGCGCCTTGTCCTTCAACTCGTTCACGACGCGCTGCGCAGTCTTGGGGCCGACACCCTTGGCCGCCTTGATCGCGTTCCAGTCGCCCAGCGCGATGGCCCGGCCCACGCCATCGGGGCCCAGCGCACCAAGTATCGCCAGCGACGCCTTGGCGCCCACGCCCTGCACGCTCATCAACAGCCGGTGCCATTCCTTCTCGGCCGGCGTGGTGAAGCCGTAAAGCTGCAGCAGGTCCTCGCGCACCAGAAGATCGGTGTAAAGCGCCACGTGCTGCCCCGCGCCCGGCAGCGCCTGCAGGGTCCGGTCCGAACAATGAACCAGATACCCCACGCCGCGCACGTCGATCAGCACGTGATCGGCCGCCACGTAATCGATCCGCCCGGCAAGCCGCCCGATCATGCCCGGATCCCTCCCGGCGCGCGCGCGTGATGGGCATGGCAGATCGCCACGGCCAGCGCGTCCGCGGCGTCCGGACCGGCGATTTCGACGCCGGGCAACTGCATGCGCACCATGTGCGCGATCTGTGTCTTGTCGGCGTGCCCCACGCCAACGACCGTCTTCTTGATCCGGTTGGGCGCGTATTCGCCCACCGGCAGGCCGAATTGCGCCGGCACCAGCAACGCGATCCCCCGCGCCTGCCCCAGCTTGAGCGTCGCCGCCCCGTCCTTGTTCACGAATGTCTGCTCCACGGCCGCGGCGTCCGGTCGAAACCGCGCGACGACGGCGCTCAGCTCCCGGTGGAGCATCAGCAGCCGCGCCGCCAGCTCGCCCCCCTCGGACACGCATATCCCGTTGTCCACATGGCGCAGCCGCGGGCCGTCCACGTCGATCACGCCCCAGCCGAGCCGCCGCAAACCGGGATCGACTCCCAAAAACCGCATCATGCTGCCCCGTTGCCGCCTCGTTACAAACCCCTAGCACGAAACAGGAACAAGGGCCAAGCGCATTGCATGCCACGCAGGCGGTCCACCCGCCGCGCAACCCATGCACCGAACGCATAAGGACTATGCTTTTAATGCGGCTTGTCCCCCCGCCGCCATCCCCCTACCTGCCGGCCATCACCACAAGAACGGTACCCCCGAAACCAAAGGAGATCAGCAATGGCTGTCCTCGACACCCGTGATACAGTATTCGCCCCGGCCAACGTCTTCGGCCGCGCCTTCCACAAGCTGCACTCGGCCATCTCGGCATGGAACGCCGCGCGCGTCACGCGCAACGCGCTGTCGCAACTGTCCGACCGCGAACTCGAAGATATCGGCCTGAACCGCAGCGAGATCATCCGGGTCGCACGCCGCGGCTGATGCGCGGGCAAAACACGGCCCACGATCATCACACAGGGTAAAGGCCCTGCGCCGGCATCGCCCGCAGGGCCTTTTCACGCACACGATTTCACAAAACCCGCTCACTCGTCACCGTCCCGCGTCAGCGCAGGAATGGCCGCAGCTTTCCGCCGATGCTTTCCGACACAGGGTCGAGCTGCATCACCATCGCGCCGACGCGTTCCACCAACATCCCGTCCCGAAGCGCCGCCACCCGTTCCTGGTAAAGCGGCGTGCCCACATGGGCGAGGATCACGCCCTTCAGGACAAGAAACCCGATCACGACGAAGGTCAGTCCGCGCAACGGGAATTCGAATTTTCTCTTCTTTGGTCGAAAAACGATCAGCCCGTCATCGGTGATCTGGCTGACATACCCCTTCGACAGCCGGGCCCGCTTCCGGCCTATGTTTTTCACTCTGGCATCAAAGCCTTGATATGAATCCGTCATGGCAGCTTCCTGAATGTTCGCGCCCCCGCCACATTCAAGGTGAAACTACGCGCAAAATGTGGCAAAATCTGGGCAATTGCCTCAAACCTGCTTTTTTTCGACGTGATTTCAGACACTTTTGGACATGATTAGCGTCGTCCACTCACCAATTTCCTCACCTCCGTGCAAACTGTTTCCGAACCCGGAATAAGCCTCGATCACCTCCTCGGCCTGCTCGTTCAGGATCCCGGACAGAATCACGTATCCGCCGGGCGCAAGCCGCGCGCTCAGATCCCCGGCCAGGGCGATCAGCGGCCCCTTGAGGATATTCGCGAAGACCAGGTCGAACGGGGCGGCCGCCGCCAGGTCGGGGTGATCCAGACCGGCCGCCTGCACGCAGGTCACCCGGCCCTCCAGCCCGTTGGCCGCCACGTTCGCGCGCGCGACGTCCACGGCGACCGCGTCGATATCACTGGCCAGCACGACGCCGGGCCAGATCCGTGCCGCGGCCATGGCCAGAACGGCCGTACCACAGCCCACATCGACAACCGACCGGCCGCGGAACCCGTCGCCCGCCAGCCGGTCAAGCGCCCGCAGGCAGCCCTGCGTGGTACCGTGATGCCCCGTGCCGAACGCCATCGACGCCTCGATCAGCAGCGGCTCGGCGCCATCGGGCACCTTGTCGGCATCGTGGCTTCCGTAGACGAAGAACCGCCCCGCCTCGACCGGCACCAGCTCACGCCGGACCTTGGCGACCCAGTCCTGTTCGGGCAGTTCGCTGACCACGAAGGGCGCGGCGCCGTAGGCGGCGGCCAGCAGTGCCAGCGCCACGTCGTCGGGGGCTTCGGTGAAATACCCGCCGACTTCCCACGTGCCCGAGCCGTCCTCTATCTCGAACACCCCGACGCCCGAGGGCGCTTCGTCAAGCGCCTCCATCGCCTCGCCGAGGGTCTCGGCGGCGGTCTTGTCCGCCAGTGTCGTGAAGGCGGTCCAGGTCTTGGTCATGGGATTATCCGTGGTAAAGGTCTTGTCACGGGTGCTGTGGCATGATCGCGCCCGGGCCGCAAGCCGCGGCCCCGCACCACCCCGGGACGGGCAGGTCGCCGCCATCCGCCCGGCAAACGAGAAAGGTATACTTTTGCCAGCCGCCGCCCTCTGCCTCCTCTACCTCGCGCTTGTCGGGGCCCCGCTTGCCCTTGCCGCGCTGCAAGACACCGCACCACGCCAGATATGGGATGAACTGGCCACCGGCGCCGGCCTTGCCGGGCTGGCCATCCTGCTCGTGGAATTCGCGCTGTCGGGCCGGTTCCGGACCATTTCCGGCAGGATCGGGATGGATGTCACCATGCGCCTGCACCAACTGCTCGCGCGGACGGCCGCCGGGCTGCTGCTGCTGCATCCGTTCCTCTACCGCGGCCGTCAGCAACTCGACCCGCGGCAGGCACCGCCGGGCGCCGACACGCTCGATTACGGGCTCGACGGCCTGTGGCCGGGCATCGTCGCGTGGCTGCTGCTCGGGGCGCTGATGGTGATGGCGATCGGCCGCGACGGGCTCTACCGGCACGAGCTCTGGCGCCTCGGCCACGGGGCGATGGCGCTCGCGGTTGCGGGGCTGGGCGTTCTGCACGCCACACGCGCGGGCCGCTACAGTGCCGATCCGGTGCTTGCGTGGTTCTGGACCGGCCTGTTCGGCGTTGCCGTGGCCTCGCTTCTGTGGGTCTATCTGGCCAAGCCCCTGATGAAACACCGCCGGCCGTGGCGCGTCACCGGCGTCCAGCACCTGGCCGACAGGACGTGGGAGCTGACACTGTCCCCCGACGGCCATGACGGCCTGCGCTTCGCGCCGGGCCAGTTCGCGTGGATCAGCATCGGCCACGGCGCGTTCTCGCTGAACGAGAATCCGTTCTCCATCGCGTCGGCTCCCGGCGCGGGCCCGGACCTGCGGTTCGTGATCAAGGAACTCGGCGATTTCACCCGCCGCATCGGCGACATCCCCACGGGAACGCCCGCCCATGTCGATGCACCGTTCGGCGCCCTCACGCTCGACGGTCACCGGGACGTGCCCGGCATATGCCTCGTCGCCGGCGGGGTCGGCATTGCGCCGATGCTGTCACACCTGCGCGAAATGGCGCTCGACGGCGACCCGCGCCCGAGGCTGCTGGTCTACGCCAATCGCAGCCCCTCGCAGGTCGTGCATGGCGACGAGCTCGACAGGATGGCACGGGAAACACCGCTTGAGCTTGTCCATGTCCTGTCAGAGCCGCCGCCGGGCTGGCAGGGTGAAACGGGGCTCGTGACGCGCGATCTTCTGGAACGCCATCTCGACGCGGCCGCGCGGCGGGACTGGGTCTTTGTCCTTTGCGGGCCACCACCGATGCTGCACGCGGTGGAAACGGCCCTGCTTGAAATGGGCGTGCCGGCCCGCAACATCCTGTCGGAGCAGTTCAGCTATGACTGAAACCACCAGCCGCCAACGCGTACACCGCATCTACCGGACGCTGAGCCTCGTCGTGGCCGCCGCGGTCATCCTTTTCGCGATGCGCGGGCTCTTGACCTGAGCTCATCCCGCCGGGCGCGGAACGAACCCCGCCAGTATCGTCTCGTATCCCGGTTCGGGGTGGCGCGGGATCAGCAGCGCCAGGCAAAGCGACACCGCCGCCATCCCCGCCGCCAGCAGGAACACCGCCGCCGGCGACACCAGCCACAGATACCCCAGCAGTGCCGGCAGGAACACCGCCGCGATGTGATTGATGGTGAACGCCACCGCCGCCGTCGGCGCGAAATCCCCCGGATCGGCGATCTTCTGGAAATAGGTCTTCAGCGCCAGTGCCAGCGCGAAAAGCAGGTGGTCCACGACATACAGAACGGCCGCCAGCATGACGCCCCAGCCGAACATGTAGACGCCCCCGTAGGCCAGAAAAACCAGAGCCAGCCCGACATATTCGAAGATCAGGGTGTTCCGCTCCCCGTAGCTGAAAACAGCGCGGCCCATCAGCGGGGCCAACACCATGTTGGCCACGAGGTTGATCAGGAACAGCCCCGTCACCTCGTGCACGGCGAAACCGAACTTCTCGACCATCATGAACCCGGCGAACACCACGAAAATCTGCCGCCGCGCGCCCGCCATGAACTGCAGCGCGTAATACAGCCAGTAGCGCCGGCGCAGCACCATCTTCTTGATCTGCGGATCCGGCGCCTCGAAACGGGGATAGGCCACGATGCAGAACACCGCCACCGCCGCCGTGAAACCGCCCGACAGCAGGTAGACGATGTTGTAGCTCAGCCCCAGCGTTTCCCATGTCACAACGATCAGCACATAGGCCACCAGCGTCGCGCCCGACCCGGCGGCCAGCAGCCAGCCCAGAATCTTGGGCGCCCGGTCCTTGGGCAGCCATTGAAGCTGCAGCGACTGGTTCACCGTCTCGTAGTAGTGAAAGCCGATGGAGCTGAGCATGGTAACGGTCAGGAGCCCGGCCAGTGACGGGAACCATGCCGTGACCGCCGTCGCCGCGCCCAGCAGAAGCAGGGAAACCAGCCCCAGCACCTGCTCGTGCATGAACATGATGATGCCGATCACGCCGATGGCAAGGAAGCCGGGGATCTCGCGCACCGTGTGCAGCCACCCGATGTCGGCCCCGTCGAACCCCGCCACCTCGATCACGAAATTGTTCAGCAGCGCCGACCACGTGGCAAAGGCCACCGGCATGGCGGCGGCCATCAGGAACAGCAGAGTCACCGGCCGCCGCCAAAGCGGTAACCGGCGCGACCCGGTCAGGGGGAATGAACGTGCCATCCGGGTCTTCTAGACATTCCCCACGGAAATGGCGACACCCTTGCGCCGCCTTTGCGCCCGCCGGCGTCATGCCCGAAAGCATGCACCGGCGTCGTCGCGCCGATCGCGGGTCAGCCCGCGTCGGATGCCTCGGCAGCCGTGCCGCTCATGTAATTGGTCATGAAGGCGGGCTCGCCCATGCGGCGCAGCAGGTCAAGCTGCAGGTCCAGCCATTCCCAGTGGCCTTCTTCGTCCTGCACGATCCGCTCGAACAGCGCCCGGGTGCCGATATCGTCGCTGTCGAACGCCTCGCGCGCGGCCTTCGTGTAGAATTCGATCGCGCCCTGTTCCTCGGCCTTGTCGGCCTCGAAAAGCGCCTGCAGCGACTCGGCCTTGTTTGGGGTCTTTGCCGCTTCCAGCTTGGGGGTTCCACCAAGGAACATGATCCGGTCTATGAACGCACCGGCATGGCCCAGTTCCTCCTGCATTTCATCGCGCATGCGCCCGGCAAGGCGATCAATACCCCAGTCCTCCAGCGTGTGCGCGTGAAGAAGGTACTGGTGCACCGCCGTCAATTCCATCGCGAGCGCGGTTTGCAGATTGTCGATGCTCTTTTCCCGATCCGCCATTCAAGTCTCCTGTCTGTCGAAACCGTTTTCCTTAAACGCGTCACCGAAGTATTCACGGAAAACGGTATTTCAATATCGCGCGGGCGGCGGCCGCACGGGCGCTCACGCGCACCGCCGCGTTGCCGCCGCGCTACCGACGCGATGCCGATGCGCTTTTCAGGACTTTTCAGAAAAAACTCTGCGGGTCGATATCAACGCTCAGCCGCAGGCGTGACGGCGGCGTGAGCTGCGCCAGCCATCGCGCCACGGCGTCCTGCAGCGGCGCCCCTCG
>NZ_JBKOTX010000264.1:0-6359 GCF_047086965.1 Roseovarius halophilus (ex Wu et al. 2025)
GTCGAGGCGCGCCCCGTGGTGGCTGGCCATGCCACGGCGCGACGCCAGCGGGCGAACCGGCAGGCTGAGCCGCGCCAGCATCCGCTTGGCCTGCGCGATCTCGTCGGTGCTCATCTGTTCGAAATCCAGCGTCCGCAGGCGTTCTTCGGCCGACATCGTGGCGCTGGCGTCGATCTCGATGCGGGTCTCGTCATCGGCGCCGGCCTCGGGCGCGGGCATGTCCGGCGCGGCCCCGTCCAGCAGCGCCTCGGCGGCGCGTTTCTCGGCCGCCTGCGCGTCTCGTTCCTCCTGCACGCCGCGGATGGCGGGCAGCATCATGGACATCATGTGCTCCATGTAGCGCGGGTCGCGCCAGTAGAGCCGGAACACCTGCGCGAAAACGGACCCGTGTTCCGGCCGGCTGACGAAGACGGCGCGCAGCGTGTAGAAGAAATCCGCCTTCGAGGTGAAGCCTGCCGCCTCGACCGCGCGCACCGCGTCGATCACCCGGCCCGGCCCGATGGGCAGGCCGGCGCGGCGCAGCGCGCGCGCGAAATGCGTGATGTTATGGGTAAGCCGGGGGCTTTCCGGCAGATCCGCCGGTGCCTGCTCAACCATCGCGGCGATTGGGGGCCAGCCCCCAAACCCCCGGGGTATTTGGCCCGAGAAGAAACATCATGCCGGCACGAGGGAGGCCTTGGCCTCGTCGAGGATCCGCTTGGCCTCGGAGCCCTGAAGCCGGGCGATGTCGTCCTGGTATTTCAGGATCGCGCCGAGCGTGTCGGCGATGACATCGGGCGAGAGGCTGATCACGTCGAGCGCCAGCAGGCACTTGGCCCAGTCGATGGTTTCGGCCACGCCCGGTTTCTTGAACAGGTCCTCGGTGCGCAGCTTCTGCACGAAGGCCACGACTTCGCGGCTCAGGCTTTCGGCCGCCTCGGGCGCGCGGGCCTGCAGGATCTCGATCTCGCGGTCGAAATCCGGGTAATCGACCCAGTGGTAGAGGCAGCGCCGCTTGAGCGCGTCGTGGACTTCGCGCGTGCGGTTCGAGGTCAGGATGACGATCGGGGGCTCGGGCGCGCGGATGGTGCCCAGTTCGGGCACAGTCACCTGGAAGTCGCTGAGCGCTTCGAGCAGGAACGCCTCGAAGGGTTCGTCGGCGCGGTCGATCTCGTCGATCAGCAGGACGGGCGCGCCCCCCGCCTGCGGACGCATCGCCTGCAGAAGCGGGCGTTCAATCAGGTACTGCTCGGTGAACAATTCGTCCTTGAGCGCGTCACGGTCCGCGCCGGGGCCCTCGAAGCCCATCGCCTCGGCGGTTCGGATCGCGACCATCTGCTCGGCGAAGTTCCATTCGTAGACGGCGCTGGCCGCGTCCAGCCCCTCGTAGCATTGCAGCCGGATGAGACGGCGGCCGAGGCCCGCGGCGAGCGCCTTGGCGATCTCGGTCTTGCCGGTCCCGGCCTCACCCTCGAGAAAAAGCGGCCGGCCCAGCTGCAGCCCCAGAAACGCGACGGTGCCCAGCGCGCGGCCGCAGACGTATCCCTGGGCGTCCAGAAGTTCCTGCACCGCGCCGATGGATGATGGTTGCTGCATCGTGTCCTCCCGTTGCGGTGCAGGACTGCACAGGGCCGGCGCGGCGTCAAGGGATCTCGTGACGCGCCGGCGTCCGGGCTTCGCGGAAAGCGCCCGGATTTTCCCAAATTCTGCCCTGATTCCCACCTATAGACACCTGCATGAAGCCGCGGGCAAGCGGCCGGTAGCGTAACGAGGAGTCGAGCAGGATGCAGGACACACCCGCCTTGACGGAATTGCCCCTGAGGGGTCTCGACTGGGATGCGTGGCTCGATCGGATCGGCGACGCGGTCGACGATGTCGGGTATGTCGAGCGGCTCGGCACTGATCACGCGGCCATTCTCGCGGAGGACAAACCCGTTCTGCTGGTAACGTTCGAGACGCATGAACGCCTGCCCGGCGATGCCCGCCCGGTGGGCTGGCAGCTGGCCGAGGCGCTCGGCTGGTCGCATCTGTGCGTTGTCAGCCACGGCGACACGTGGTTCCGGGCCGGGCGCGTCTACGGGTTCTTCGACCGGCTGATCGACGACGGCTTCTTCGAGGATTTCGAGCAGGTGATCTTTTACGGGGCGGGCCCCTGCGGCTATGCCGCCGCGGCGTTTTCGGTGGCGGCCCCCGGCGCGCGGGTTCTGGCCCTGCAGCCGCATGCGACGCTCGACCCGCGCATGGCCGAATGGGACGACCGTTTCCTGCACATGCGGCGGACCGCCTTCGATGACCGGTACGGGTACGCGCCCGACATGCTGGACGCGGCCGAGCGGGCCTTCGTGCTGTACGATCCCGAGAGCCGCCTCGACGCCATGCACGCCGCGCTGTTCGCGCGGCCGAACGTCACCCGTTTCCGCATCCGCCACCTGGGCGCCACGCCCGAGGCCGACCTGCTGCGCATGCAGGTCCTGTACCGGATGTTGGCGCGGTTGTCGGCCGGCAAGCTGTCGGGGCTCGGACTTGCCGAGCTTTACCGGGCGCGGCGCAGCGACATTCCCTATCTCAAGACGCTTCTTGCCCGCGTCGAGCAGCGCGGCAGCCCCTACCTGACCGCCAAGCTGGCGCAATACGTGATGCGCTGGCGCGCGGGCCCGCGGTTCCGCCGGGCGCTGCGACAGGCCTACGAGACCGCCGAGGCGCACGGCCTGCCGATGCCCTCGCGCGAATTCAGCTGACCGGCGCCCCGCGCCCTCTGGCCCTGTCGCGCGCGATTGTGTAAAGCCCGGCATCATGACCCAGAGCCTGACCCTCCGCCGCCCCGACGACTGGCACCTGCACCTGCGTGACGGTGCCGTCCTGCGCGCCGTGCTGCCGGAAAGCGCGCGGCATTTCGCCCGCGCGATCATCATGCCCAACCTTGTGCCGCCGGTGGTCACGGCCGCGGAGGCGCGGGCCTACCGCGCGCGGATCCTCGCGGCGCGGCCCGAGGGCGCGGATTTCACCCCGCTGATGACGCTCTACCTGACCGAGGACACCGACCCCGAGGACCTCGCCGCGGCCCATGCGCAAGGGCTGATCACGGCGGTCAAGCTCTATCCCGCCGGGGCCACCACGAATTCGGCCTCAGGGGTGCGCGATTTCGACCGCGTGCGCCCGGTGCTGGAACGGATGGCCGAGATCGGCTGTCCGCTGTGCGTACATGGCGAGGTCACCGACCCGGAGGTCGACATCTTCGATCGCGAGGCGGTCTTCATAGACCGCGTGCTCGACCCGCTGCGCCGCGCCACGCCGGGTCTGCGCGTGGTGATGGAGCATGTCACCACGCGCGACGGGGTGGATTACGTCAGGTCGGGCGACGCGGGCCTTGGCGCGACGATCACCACGCACCACCTCCTGATCAACCGCAACCACATCCTCGTCGGTGGCATCAAGCCGCATTACTACTGCCTGCCCGTGGCCAAACGCGAGTCGCACCGGCTGGCCCTGCGCGCCGCGGCCACCGGCGGCGATCCGCGCTTTTTCCTCGGCACCGACAGCGCGCCCCATACCGACGCCAACAAGGAAAGCGCCTGCGGGTGCGCAGGCTGCTTCACCGCCACGAACACGCTGTCGATCCTGGCGCATGTTTTCGAGGCGGAAGGCGCGCTCGACAGGCTGGAAGGGTTCGCGTCGCTCAATGGTCCGGCCTTCTACGGGCTACCGCCGAACGAGACGCGGATCACCCTCACCAAAGGCGGTCCGCTCTCCCTGCCCGGCCGGATCGAGACGAGCGACGGCCCCGTCACGGTTTTCGACCCCGGCTTTGCGCTGCAGTGGCGCGCGGACTGATCTTCATCTTGCCCGAAATACTCCCGCCGGAGGCACGACATCCTTCCGCGTGCACCGTTTGACCCGAGGACAACGCCATGATCCCCACCGCCTATCCCCCTGCCGACGAGATCGCGCGGCTGACCGCGCGGATGCTGCTGGAAATCGACGCCGTTCATTTCAACGCGGCCGAGCCCTTCACGCTGGCCTCGGGCCTGCCCTCGCCCACCTATATCGACTGCCGCAAGCTCATCTCGTTTCCGCGGATCCGGGCCACGTTGATGGATTTCCTCGCGGTGACGGTGATGCGCGAGGCCGGGCTGGAGGCCTTCGACAACGTGGCGGGCGGCGAGACCGCCGGCATCCCCTTCGCCGCGCTTGTGGCCGACCGCATGGCGCTGCCCATGACCTACGTGCGCAAGAAGCCCAAGGGCTATGGCCGCAACGCCCGGATCGAGGGCGTCATGACCGCGGGGAACCGCATTTTGCTGGTCGAGGACCTGACCACCGATGGCGGCTCCAAGCTCGGCTTCGTGGACGCCATCCGCGAGACCGGCGCCACCTGCGCGCACACGGCGGTGATCTTCTCCTACGGCATCTTCCCCGAGACCGAGACGACGCTGGGCGAGCACGGCGTCACCCTGCACCATCTGTGCACGTGGTGGGACGTTCTGGCCGAGGCACGGGCGCAGGGCGTCTTTGACGCCGCGACGCTCGACGCGGTCGAATCGTACCTGCACGATCCGCGCGGCTGGCAGGCGGCACGGCGCTGACCGAATCGTGCGACGGCGCGGCGGCCGGGCACGAAAAAACGGCAACTGCGGCCCCGATGCCACGCCTGCCGCTACAACACCGCGCGTCAACACAAGATGTTGTTGCATGGCCGGCGGGCTGGGCAATATGCTTGGGGCACACGTCATTCACAGGCTTATCCACAGAAACATACAAATTGCCGGGCCGTGCGTGACATCTTTATGACGGGCTCCCATCGCAGCAGGGGCAGCAGGGGACACAGATGAACGAGATCGCCGCATTCAATCCCACCGGGGCCGAGGTCGAAAATGCCGAAACGATGCCGCATTCCACCGAGGCCGAGCAGCAGCTTCTTGGCGCCATCCTCAACAACAACGACGTCTACGACCGGGTCGCCAGTATCATCGGCCCGCAGCATTTCTACGACCCCGTCCATGCGCGCATCTTCGAGGTGGCCGCGGCGCGCATCGCCAAGAACAACCTCGCCTCGCCGGTGACGCTCAAGGCGTTCCTCGAGGATGACGAGGGCCTCAAGGAACTGGGCGGCCCCGCCTATCTGGTGCGGCTGGCCGGCGGGGCGATCAGCTCGTTCGCCGTGCGCGATTACGCGCAGATGATCTATGACCTCGCGATCCGCCGCGAGCTCATCGGGCTGGGCCATGACATCGCCGGCAAGGCCGCCCGCGTGGACGTGGAGAGCGAACCCGGCGACCAGATCGTCGAGGCCGAGCAGAAGCTCTATCAGCTGTCCGAGCAGGGCCGCGCCGATACCGGCTTCCAGTCCTTCCTCAAGGCGGTCACCGACGCGGTGAACGTCGCCAATGCCGCCTACCAGCGCGATGGCGGGCTGGCGGGCGTGTCCACGGGCCTGATCGACATGGACCGCAAGCTGGGCGGCCTGCACAAGTCGGACCTGCTGATCCTTGCCGGCCGGCCCTCGATGGGCAAGACGTCGCTGGCCACCAACATCGCCTTCAACGTCGCCAGGGCGTATCGCCGGGGCCCGATGCCGGACGACACGGAAGGCGCGGTCGAGGGCGGCGTCGTGGGGTTCTACAGCCTCGAGATGAGCGCCGAGCAGCTGGCCGCGCGTGTCCTGTCGGAAGCCGCCGAGGTGCCGTCGGAGCAGATCCGCAAGGGCGACATGACCGAGGGCGAATTCCGCCGGTTCGTCGAGGCCGCCAAGACGCTGGAATCCTGCCCGCTCTACATCGACGACACGCCGGCCCTGCCGATCAGCCAGCTGGCCGCGCGGGCGCGGCGGCTCAAGCGCACGCACGGGCTGGACGTGCTGATCGTGGACTACCTGCAACTGGTGCGCGGCGCCGGCCGGACGGAGAACCGCGTGGGCGAGATCTCGGAGATCACGCAGGGGCTCAAGGCCATCGCGAAAGAGCTCGACATCCCGGTCATCGCGCTGTCACAGCTCAGCCGGCAGGTCGAGGCGCGCGACGACAAGCGCCCGCAGCTTTCCGACCTTCGGGAATCGGGCTCGATAGAACAGGATGCCGACGTCGTGATGTTCGTCTTCCGCGAAGAATACTATGTCGAGCGCGAAAAGCCCTCCGACGACAAGCTGGACGAGATGGCGGCGTGGCAGGACCGGATGGAACGCCTGCACGGCAAGGCCGAGGTGATCATCGGCAAGCAGCGCCACGGCCCCATCGGCACGGTCGAACTGTCCTTCGAAGGCCGTTTCACACGCTTCGGCAACCTTGTGAAACCCTGGCAACAGGGTGGCGAGGATTTTGGCGGATAACCCGGTGCCACCGCCCCGGCGCCGCCGGGGCGTGCCGCGGGCCGCGGGCGCCCCGCAC
>NZ_JBKOTX010000265.1:0-6250 GCF_047086965.1 Roseovarius halophilus (ex Wu et al. 2025)
AAACCTCCTGACCGACAATCCATCACTTGGCCCTCACGGGCCAAGGCGGCCAGTCAACCGCCAGCTATTTGGGGAGCGCGGTCGACTGGCCGCCAGCACTCTATGCGCCCTTCACGCCCAACCCCAAAGTGGCCTACTTTTGCGCCGCCCTTTGGTCGGGTTTTACTCCGCCGTTGACAGCCGTGGAACTTCGGCTGGTCAGTCACCGCAAGGCGCTGAGTGTTGTCTCGCTTGTTGGTCTGCTCGACGGTGTAGCGGGCCAGCCATCGGCAGTTACCCTTCCGGGCTTGTGATCCGGCCGCGAAGGCGCGCAGGTAAATGCATTCGTATTTCATTCGCCGGACCTGCGGTTCAGCGAGCGACGCAACCGCACGACCCGATTATCATTCCAGCGGCCCTTGCCATGCATGGTATCAGCTCACTGTGCTGCGCATTTCAGCCGGGGGGTTCGTCGATCCCGTCACGGGCCTCATGGCTCAGCGGTCGTCCGGCAGCTGTCAGTCCGCTGCGCATGGCTTGCTCGGAGAAGACCCGTGCCATTTCGCCCAGCACAACGGCGCGTGCGGAGACCTGGCGTTGCACCAGGCCGACCCGACGGTACGTACTCGAATCCCCGAAGGACTGCACGAAAAGCCTTTCGGCGGCGTTTTCGGGAATGGCGCTCTTGGGAACCACAGCGGCGCCTAGCCCCGCCAGCACGCAGCCGATGACCGTGGGCATCGTGTTGACCACGACGATCTCGCGAGGCTCTACGCCGAGACGGGACATCTCAACGTCAATCTGACGCGCCAATGGCACCTTGGTCTCATATCGAATGAAGGGAAGCCGTCGCAAAAGGTCTTTCCCCGAACGGCCTTCTTGGTCCGCCGGTGCCACGAGAAGGAGAGGCTCTTCGAGGATTGGCGTCCATATCAGTCCACCTGGAATGTCGACATGCTCTGCCACAACAGCGGCATCTAGACGACCAGCGGCCACGTCGGACAGCAGTCTCTCGGAGACGCCGACGGTCAGGTGAAAGGCGATATCGGGGAACCCGCGCGCGATCTCGGCGAATGCGCGAGGCACGATGCGCATGGATATTGTGCGGATTGACCCGACATTGAGCACACCAGCCGTGCTGCCGCCAGATATCGACTGGCGGGCCTCCGCCATGATCTGCACAATCTGGCGTGCCGCCCGGACGATCTCTTCGCCCTTGGAGTTCAGCAATGGAGGGCGGCGCGTGCGGTCAAACAACTCGACGCCCAACTCTCCCTCAAGCGATTGTATTTGTTGGCTTATGGCAGATGGCGTCAGGTTCACGATGCGCGACGTTGCCGCAAAACTATGTGTGTCGGCCACAGCCACCAAGGTCTGGAGTTGACGGATATCCATGCCCGTAACTTAAGACTTCCTTAATAAGATGGCAAAAGAAAATCGCTTCCTGAAGGGGGCTTGGCCTTTTAGCGATATGAGTCTCAGTAATAAAGCATGCACAGGGAGCCAAGTATGACGACGTTACTCAAGAGTGTTGCCGTGGGCCTGGGGGTTGCGATCACCACTGCGGCGGCCCAACCCGCACTCGCGCAGGATTATCCGACCAAGCCGGTGGAATTCATCGTGCCATGGTCGCCGGGCGGCGGCAGCGATACGCTGATGCGGATCGTCTCCAACAATGTCGATCCGTATCTCAACGAAGAAATGCCGGTCATCAACATACCCGGCGTGGGCGGCACGGTCGGCCTGACCGAAGCGTCCCGCCGCGCGGCCGATGGCTACACGATCAGCCAGGTCCATGAAGGACTTCTCACCGCCTCGATCACGGGTATCACTGATCTGACCTGGCAGGACTTCGACCCAATCGCCCTTATGACGGCCTCGCCACAATTCCTGGTCTCGAACCCCGACCTTCCGTACTCGACAATGGATGAACTCGTGGCCTACGCAGAGGAGAACCCTGGCGAAGTGACCATCGGCGTCACGCTTGGTGGCGTGCCGCACCTGCATGCGGCCATGATCGAGGACGCCTACGGGTTCGAATTCAATTACGTGGGCTATGAAGGCACGGGCGAGCGCATCCGGGCATTGGTCGGCGGGAACCTCGATCTGGCGATCGGTGACGTGTCGTCGGCCGGTCAGTTTGTGGAAAACGGTGATCTCGTGTTCCTCGCGACCGGCGCGCCAGAGCGCATGGCGCAGGCGCCGGACGTGCCCACGTTCAAGGAACTCGGCGCCGATCTCGATCTCGCCGTGACCCGCGGCATTGTCATGCCGAAAGGCGCGCCGCAGGAAGCCCGCGACAGCCTCGAAGCAGCGCTTGGCGAGCTCGCTGAAGATGAGGACTTCATCGAGCAAGTCAACAATGCTGGGGCGGAGGTCCAGTTCCGTGGGCAGGAGGACTATGCCGCTTACCTGGAAAACCTGTCAGACACTGTTGACCGCCTGGCAGGGGTCCTTGCGCCGTGAGCAGTCGCGTCAGTGACGAAACCGGAAAGGGGTCGGGCGAAATCGCCCGGCTTCTTTCCTATATCGTTCTGCTCGCAACCTCGGGCGGCTTGTTCTGGGAAGCTACAGCGATCCCGACATCACGCTTTGAAGTCCTCGGGGCCGGAGCTTTCCCGATGTTGGTCCACGGCTGCCTGATCGTGTTGCTGGTCAGTGCGATCACGAGTTCGCTGCGCCGGCTGCCAGCCTCTGCCTACGCTCAGTTCGCCGGGGATTTTCAAGCTTGGCTCAAAGCGCGCCAGCTTGTTTTCGTTCTCTTCGTCTGCCTTGGCCTCTACCTGGCGATGATGCCCGTGATCGGCTATTCGATCGCCACGTTCGTCTTTCTGGCTGTTCTCCAGTTCTGGTTTGCTCCAAAGACAAAATCCGCAGCTGCAACTGTCCTCGTTCTCGCAATTGTCTTTTCGGTCGGGCTGAACTGGCTGTTTGACGAGGTGTTCAACGTCTTTCTGCCGCGAGGAGTCTGACAGATGGACATGTTCCTGAAGGGGGCTGCAGAAGTTCTCTCCGCCTCCACACTGCTATACATGCTGATCGGCTCGATCGCCGGGATCACAGCGGCGGCGATACCCGGTTTCACCGTCACCATGGCAATCGTGCTTTCGCTGCCGCTGACCTTCACAATGGAGCCGCTGCAAGGGATCGCAGTGATGCTGTCGGTCTATGTTGGCGGCTACACTGGGGGGCTAATCTCGGCCGCCCTGCTCGGAATACCCGGCACCCCATCATCGGTCGCCACCACGTTCGACGCGTTTCCAATGTCTCGAAACGGTGAGCCCGGCCGCGCTCTGTCAATCGGCGTCTGGGCATCCTTTTTTGGCACCATGATTTCGACCGCCGTCCTGGTTGTCGCCGCGCCGCCGCTTGCCGTTTTCGCCGTCAAGTTGGGGCCATGGGAATACTTCTCGCTGATCGTATTCGCTCTCAGCATCGTCGCCAGCCTCGTCGGCAAGTCGCTGCAGCGCGGCCTCATTGCAGCCCTGATCGGCCTCGCCATCTCGACGATAGGCACGGATCCGATCCTCGGCCGCCCGCGTTTTGACTTCAATCTCGAAGTGCTTGCAGCCGGGCTTCCCTTCCTGGTCGTCCTGATCGGGATTTTCGCGATATCCCAGCTCGCCTCCGAGGTCGAGGACGCAGCCGCGATCCGCAAGGGCGAACAGATCGCCAAGGGTGATATCGACTTCAAGACGTGGCAGGTCATGCGCGAGGTGATCTCGCGCCCAATAAATCTGGTCCGGTCCTCTATCATCGGTGTCCTAGTCGGCGCATTGCCAGGCGCAGGAGGATCAATCGCCAACCTCGTGGCGTACGACCAGACAAAGCGCGCCTCGAAGACACCCGAGCGATTTGGAGAGGGCATCGCCGATGGCGTCGTCGCCTCGGAGTCCGGGAACTCTGCGACAGCCGGTGGCGGGCTGATCCCGCTGATAGCGCTGGGCATCCCGGGATCTGCTGTCGATGCGATCCTCATGGCGTCGTTGATGGTCCACGGTATCTCGGTTGGCCCGCGCCTGATCATGGACAACGCCGACCTTGTCTATGGCATGTTTATCGCGATGGCCGTCTCCAGCCTCATGATGCTCGTGGTCTGCATCTTCTCGATGCGCACGTTCCTCCGCGTGGCAGAGGTTCCGAAATGGGTCATCGTCCCTGTCGTGCTCGTGTGCTGCGTTGTCGGCACCTTTGCACTCAACAACCGCGTGACCGATCTCTATCTCCTCGGGGCAGTGGGGGTTCTCGGCTACGCGCTTCGCGCGCTCGACTATCCGCTCGCGCCGCTCGTGCTCGGCGTCATTCTCGGACCGATTGCCGAGACGAACCTGAGGCGTGCGCTCATGACAGACGGGGACTGGACGCTGTTCGTGACGCGACCTGTCAGCCTGATCTTCCTGCTGGCGGGAATCGCATCAGTCGCCTGGGCCATACGCAGTCACCGAAGACGCCAGACCAGCAAAAAGAATGATGAGGAAGCCGTTCAATGAAGTTTCGCCACGACCCCTTGTATCCCTCGCGCCGCTCCCCTGTTTTCGGTGACAACCTCGTTTCGACCTCGCATCCTCTGGCGGCGCAGGCCGGTATCACCGTGTTGCGTGATGGTGGCAACGCGGTCGACGCCGCCATCGCAGCCGCAGCCGTCCTCACCGTCGTCGAGCCGACTGGAAACGGGCTTGGGTCGGATGCCTTCTGCATCCTCTGGGACGGGAAAACCCTGCATGGGCTGAATGCCTCAGGTGCAGCGCCCGCTGGCTGGACGCCCGAGCGCTTCTCTGGGGCAGATAAAATGCCGTTCCGCGGCTGGGAAAGCGTCACTGTTCCGGGTGCCGTAAGTGCCTGGTGCGCGCTTCGTGACAAGTTTGGAACGCGCGCGCTGACGTCCCTTCTCGAACCTGCCGCGCGGTATGCGGAAGACGGGTTCATCGTGACGCCCATTATCGGCGAACTGTGGCGGCGTGGGGGCGAAACCCTGCGCGATCAGCCCGGATTTGGGGATGCATTCCTGCCTGGTGGGCAGGCGCCTCGACCGGGCGAGCGTTTTCGCAATCCGAGTCAGGCCAGGTCGCTCCGCGCCATCGCAGAGACCAACGGACGCACGTTCTACGAAGGTGACCTCGCCGAAAAGATCGCGGCTTTCGCAGCCGAGCACGGTGCTGTACTCTCGCTCGAGGATCTTGCAACCCATCAGCCGGAATGGTGCGGAACCCTTTCGACAGGCTTCGACGACACGGACCTGCACGAGATTCCTCCCAACGGGCAAGGGATCGCGGCTTTGATGGCGCTGGGCATACTCGAGCATACCCCAGTGCGCGAATATGGGCCCGATGATGTCGCTGCCATCCATCTGCAAATCGAGGCAATCAAGCTCGCCTTTGCAGATCTCGAGGCCTACGTGGCTGATGGTCGCCACATGATCGGGCCAACGGCTGAGGACCTGCTCGACCCTGACTACCTCAAGCGTCGCGCCGCCGAAATCGCGCCCAACAAAGCGGCCGCCTACCAGGCGGGTGCCCCGAAAGCGGGCGGCACGGTCTATCTCACCGTGGCCGACGCCTCGGGCATGATGGTATCCTATATCCAGTCGAACTATGCCGGGTTCGGATCGGGTGTCGTTGTACCAGGAACCGGGATCAGCCTTCAGAACAGGGGCGCGGGGTTCACGCTTGCACCTGACCATCAAAACCTTGTCGCGCCGGGCAAGCGGCCTTTCCACACGATCATTCCCGGCTTCGCAATGCGTCACGGCGCACCAGAGATGAGCTTTGGTGTCATGGGCGGCCCAATGCAGGCACAAGGGCACGTACAGATGATGCTGCGCACGCAGCTGTGGGGCCAGGACGTCCAGACCGCCGCAGATGCGCCCCGCTGGCGCTTTGTGGAAGGCCGACAGGTCGCCTGCGAGGACACAATTCCCGCGGAAACCCTGGCGACCCTCGCCGCGCTCGGACATGACATCAATGTCGAGGCACCCGACAGCGCATTCGGATTTGGCGGTGCACAACTGATCCGCAAACTGGATGGCGGTGGCTACGTCGCAGGGTCGGATCCGCGCAAGGACGGCCAGGCCATTGCCTTCTGAGGCCTGTCCCATGCGTTGCGGTTGGGCGGAATGGCCCAATCCATTCACCGCGGTCTCGACACGGCCCTCGCGCGATTCACGATGACCACTGATGAGAACGGCGGTGCAAAACTAGACCACGGTAGCGCCGCCATATTGGCGGTGCGGGCGGCGTAAAAGTCGTCCACTTTTTCCCTTCTTGTGGCAGCA
>NZ_JBKOTX010000266.1:0-6250 GCF_047086965.1 Roseovarius halophilus (ex Wu et al. 2025)
ATCAGATCAGGGCCGAGCAAAAAGCCCTTGAACCCGAAGCCGTCACGGAGGTTAAAATGGCGGCCTAACCAGCGCAACGCGCTGTCTCAGAACCGTGCCACGGTACAATGAACTAGAAATCCTCCGTTATGAAAACCTCAAATCTGTCCTATAGGCGCTGACGTCAGACAAAATTTTTTAAGTTACTTGCTGCATTTAAACAACGATTTCTCCCTACTGAGCTTGACGCGTGCCGGGACAGGCTGCAAGCAAGCTGGTCAGCAGGGCATCGAACGCATGATGTCACCGCTCCCTGTTTTGCACGAGCCGGGTCAGAGCCCTCTGCGTTGCTGCACCAGCTCGAAGAAGGCCAGAGCGGCGGGGGAGAGGGTCTTGCCAGTCCGACGGACGAGGCCGATGCGACGCTTCGCCCCGAAATCCGCGATCGGCCTCTGGATCAGACGGCCCATGTCGATGGCCGGTAGCGTGAGCGTTGGCAGCGCGGTCACGCCGAGCCCCGCAAGGACCAGTGCACATGTCGTCGCGAGATGCGAGACCTCGAACCGGGGCGCGAGTGACCTGCCGATCCTGAGGCACGCGCCGTCGAGCAACTCTCGCACGCTGGTCCCCTCGGCCATGGCGATGAAGGGCATCCCGACGATCTCCGCCCAGCCGTAGACCCGGTCTTCGGCCAATGGCCCCTCGGGGTGGCCGATCGCCACGAACTCGTCGTCCATCAGCGGCAGGAAGTCGAGCCGGCTACGTGTTGAGACGGTGCCGGCGGCGAAGCCCAGATCGGCGGCGCCGCTCTCCACCGCTTCCAGCACGCTGCCCGACAGCGCGTCGAGGATCCGCAGGTCGATCCCGGAATGCGCCCCCGAGAAGTCGCGGATCAGCTGCGGCAACAGGCCCGCCGTCACCGAGGGCAGGCCGGCGATCACCAGCCGGCCCTGGCGCGCGGAAGCATGCGCATCGAACTCGGCCATGCCGTCCTCGACCGCGTGCAGCATCCGCTGCGCCACGCGCCCGAACACCTCGCCCGAGGCCGTAGGGTAGACGTTGCGTGTGTCGCGGTCGAAGAGCCGGACGCCAAGCCGCTCCTCCAGCCCGGAGACCTGCCGCGACAGCGCCGAGGGTGACCGGCCGAGAATGACGGCGGCGGTGCGGAACGAGCGGGTCTCGAGCACGGTGGTGAACGCCCTGATGTCGGCGAGTGATACATTATTGTGATCCATGCACGTATTATGAACAACAATGCACTTTACGCAACCATACCGCCCCTCCATCCTCCTCAGAGCGCCCTCAGGGGCGGAACTATGGGAGGATCACATGAAGACCATTCTCGGCGCCCTTGCCGGCGCGACCCTGCTGGCCGGGCCGGCGCTCGCCCAGGACCAGGACCTGCTGGTCGGCTCGACCTCGGCCTCGTCCAGCCACTACGGCTATTTCGTCGCGGTGGGCCAGCTCATCAACGAGAACGCCGAGGGGCTGTCCGCCTCGGTGGTCGAGACCGGCGCGACGCTCGACAACATCAAGCGGATGGCGCGCGACCAGGTAGACCTGGGCCTCGTCACCACGAATACCGTGCAGCACGCCTATGCCGGAACCAACGCCTTCGAGGGCAACCAGCAGGACCTGCGGCTGCTCTGGGTCTACACCAACGCGCCGCAGAACGTGGTGATCCGCGCCGATGCCGGGGTCGACAGCCTCGAAGGGCTCGAGGGCGTGACGTTCAATCCGGGCATCCGCGGCTCCTCGACCGAGGCGACGACGGAGGCGGTGTTCGATACGCTCGGGCTGACCGCCGATTTCTCGCGCGGTTCGACCACCGACATCGTCAGCGCGATCAAGGACAACCGCGTGGCGGGCTACGTCAAGTCCGGCTCGGGCCAGAAGCTCGACGGCTCGACGATGGACATCGCGACTTCGACCGATATCGAGGTGCTCGGCCTCAGCGACGAGCAGGCCCAGACCCTGCGCGACGAGATGCCCGACATCTCGGTGGTCGACATCCCCGAGGGCGCCGCGGAAGGAATACCCGACTACAAGACCTGGGCCTTCGGCGTCGGCGTGGCGGCACCCGCCTCGCTGGACGAGGAGGCGGCCTACAAGATCGTCTCGGCGATCATGGCCGACGACAGCGCGCAGGCCAACGCGATGGCCAGCATCAAGGACGCGGATCTCGCGCAGATGACGCTCGATTACGGCACGATCCCGCTCCACCCCGGCGCGGCGCGCTGGTTCGAGGAGAACGGCTACGACATCCCGGAGAAACTCCAGCCCGAGGAGTGATCCGGTGAGCCTCGAGCGCATCCAGAAGGCGCTGGCCGTCCTCGTCGGCGCCTTCGTGTTCTACACCGCTGCGACCGGTCCCTTCGAGGGACTGATCCAGCGCGCCCTCTTCCTCGCGCTCGTCTCCTGCCTGGGTTTCGCGCTCTACCCTTTGGGGCGCGGAACCTCTTGGCGTGCCGTGGGCCTCGCCGTCGATGTCGCGCTGGCGGCGGTGACGGTGGTGGCCTGCGGCTACGTCGTCTGGAACTATGAGTCCATCATGGGCTCGCTGCCCTGGGCCACGACGCTCGACATGGCGCTGACCGTGGGGCTTGTCGGCGCGGTGCTGGAGCTCGGCCGCCGCACGGTCGGGCTGATCTTTCCGGCTCTGGTGCTGGTCGGGATCGCCTATGCGCTGCTGGGCGACATGCTGCCCGGACCGCTCGGCCATCGCGGCTTCGACCGGGGCTTCGTCACCGAGACGATCTTCCTCGGCGATCTCGGCATCTGGGGCATGCTGATGGGCGTCGCCTCCACCGTGATCGCGGCCTTCGTCCTGTTCGGCGCGCTCCTTCTGCATACCGGCGGCGGCCAGGCCTTCATGGATTTCGCGATGCGCGTCGGCGGCCGTCAGCCGGGTGGCGCGGCGAAGATCGCCACCATCGCCAGCGGCCTCTTCGGCATGATCTCAGGCTCGGCCGTCGCCAATGTCGCCACCACCGGCAACTTCACCATCCCGATGATGATCCGGCTCGGCTATCCGCGCCCCTTTGCGGCGGCGGTCGAGGCGGTGGCTTCCACCGGCGGCCAGATCGCGCCGCCGATCATGGGGGCGGCGGCCTTCGTCATGGCCGAGATCCTCGGCATGTCCTATTGGACGATCATCGTCGGTGCGATGCTGCCGGCGATCCTGTTCTACGTCTCGGTCTTCATGACCGTGCATTTCGTCGCCCTGCGGCGGGGTCTCGCGCTTTTGCCCGAAGACGAGATGCCGAGCTGGCGCTTAATCGGCGCGCCGCGCCGGGTGCTGCCGATCCTGCTGGCACTCGGGGGGCTGGGCGTCGGCATCTATCTCGGCCGCTCGATCGCCACCTCGGCCTTCTACGGCGTGGTCGGGCTGCTGATCGCCTTCTTCGCCACGCAGGCTGGGCGGCTGAGCCCGCGCGAGATGGCGGGGCGGCTCCTGTCGGGGCTCGAGGATGCGGGCCGCGGCATGGTCATCATCGGCGTGCTTCTGGCGGGCGCGCAGGTGCTGGTCTCGATGATCAATCTGACCGGGATTGGCATAACTCTGTCCTCGATGATCGTGAGCTGGGCCGGGGACTCGACCGTCCTCGTCGCGCTGATCGTTGGCGTCGTCTGCCTGATCATGGGGATGGGCTTGCCGACGACCGCCGCCTATGTGCTGGTCGCCGCCGTGCTGGCGCCGGCGCTCACTGCGGTTGGGGTCGCGCCGCTTTCGGCGCATCTGTTCGTGTTCTACTTCGCAACGCTCTCGGTCATCACGCCACCGGTCTGCGTGGCGGTCTTTGTCGGCTCCGGCATCGCCGACACCAACTGGCTCCCCGCCGCCGGCGAGGCGGTGCGGCTGGCCGCCGTCACCTATGTCGTGCCGTTCCTGCTCCTGCTTTATCCCGGGATGACGATGCAGGGCGGCGCGCTCGACATCGTCGAGGCCGTCTTCGCCGGGCTCGCCCTGGTCGTCGCGATCCCGGCGCTGCTGTCGGGCGCGAGGTTCACCGGTCACCGGGTGGCGGATCCGGCGCTCTTCGCGCTCGTCATCGCGCTGGCAATCTGGCCGCATCCGGTGACGCCCTTTGCGGCGCTCGCCCTTCTGATCGCCGGCCGCGCCTTCGGGCGAACCCGGGGGGAGGCGCTGGCATGACGGTACGGATCGGTGCAGGCGCGGGGTTCTCGGGCGACCGGATCGAGCCGGCCGTCGACCTCGCCGAGCGTGGTGAGCTCGATTTCCTCATCTTCGAGTGTCTCGCCGAACGGACCATCGCCCTTGCCCAGCAGGCGAAGCTTGCAGATGCACGCGTGGGATACGACACGAAACTGGAGCGGCGGATGCGCGCGGTGCTGCCCGCCTGCCGACGGGCCGGCACACGCATTGTCACCAACATGGGCGCGGCGAACCCCGTCGCCGGGGCCGAGGCGGTCCGCCGTGTCGCGCGCGAGCTCGGGCTGACCGGGCTGAAGGTGGCCGCCGTCACCGGCGACGACGTGTTCGACCGGGTCGGAGAGCTGCTGCTGGCCGAGACCGGCTGCACCGCCGGAGCGCTCGGCGAGCGGCTGGTCTCGGCCAATGCCTATACCGGCGTGGCCGGCATCGTCGCGGCGCTCGATGCGGGCGCCGAGGTGGTGATCTGCGGGCGCGCCTCGGACCCCGCGCTGTTTCTCGCGCCGCTGGTGCACAGCTTTGGCTGGGCGATGGACGACTGGACCCGGCTCGGCCGTGGCACCCTCGTTGGGCATCTGCTCGAATGCGCCGCACAGGTGACGGGCGGCTATTTCGCCGATCCCGGGTTCAAGGACGTCCCCGACCTCGCGCGGATCGGCTTCCCGCTGGCCGAGGTCGACCCCGACGGCGATGCGGTGATCACCAAGCTTGCGGGAACCGGGGGCATGGTGACGCGCGCCACCTGCACCGAGCAGCTTCTCTACGAGATTCACGACCCCGCCGCCTATCTGCAACCGGACGTCGTCGCCGATTTCACCGGCGTAACCTTCGCGGAAATCGGCCCTGACCGCATCGCCGTCACCGGCGGAGCGGGCCATCCGGCCACAGGCAAGCTCAAGGTCGCGGCGGGCTACCGCGACGGCTGGATCGGCGAGGGGCAAATCTCCTATGCCGGACCCGGCTGCGTCGCGCGCGGCCGCCTGGCGATCGAGATCGTCGGCGCGCGGCTTGCGGCCTGCAACGGCGAGATCGACGAGCATCGCGGCGAGCTGATCGGTTGCGATTCCGTGGCGGGACCGACCGGGCGCGACGGCCCCGAACCGCCCGAAATCCGCATGCGCTACGCCGCCCGCTGCCGTTCGCGCGACACCGCCGCGCGCATCGCCGAGGAGGTGGAGGGTCTGTACCTCTGCGGCCCCTCCGGCGGCGGCGGCGTGACGGGACGGATACGCGAGGTGATCGGGATCGCCCCGGGCCTGATGCCGTCCGGGTCGGTGTCGCAGTCCTTCCATCTGATCGGGGCCTGACATGAAGCTGCGCGACATCGCCCATGCCCGGACGGGCGACAAGGGCGACACCACGAACATCGCGGTGATCGCCTATCTCCCCGAGGACTGGCCCCGCCTTGACGCCGCGCTGACCGAGGAACGCGTAGCCGAGCACCTTGGCGCCGCTCCGGGCAGCGTCACGCGCTACGCGCTGCCGCAGCTCCATGCGCTGAACTTCGTGATCCAGCAGGCGCTGGCAGGCGGCGTGACCAGATCGCTCGCTCTCGATGCACACGGCAAGTGCCGCGGCGCCACGCTGCTCGATGCGGACCTATAGGCGGCACGGCGTTCTCCAGTGATCTCCGAGGCGCACGAACGGCCGCTTCGGGAATCCACACTGCGGCGCCGCCGTTTGCCTTGAAGGTCCGTTCAGGGGCGTCCACGTCGGCTCGATCGTCGTGCAGACAGGGCGGTGAGTAGCCCTTCGCTGTGCCGGTCAGGAACGGCGACAATGCGCAGGGAGCGGGCTTTGCAAAGCTTGCGCTGTTTCCCAATAGCAGCCTTTTGTGTAAGGTGCAGCTTGAGCCAATTGAGAGCCCTTTGGACCGACATTCCCCAAGTGGCCTGCGACATGACGGAAAGTTCGCCGGTCGAGGCCGTACGGTCAAGCATTTCCTCTCTCCGGACCTTGCTTGGCCTGGCGCAGACGTCCGGTTGTGGGTGTTTCAGGCCAAGCGACGGGGTCATCCTGTGCCTTCTGAGGCGTTTTTCAGCGCGTCGGACAGACCTGTCGAGCCGGTTTCGTTCAGTTGGGGTCCGGATTGCGGTC
>NZ_JBKOTX010000267.1:0-6231 GCF_047086965.1 Roseovarius halophilus (ex Wu et al. 2025)
TCTTCAGATACTCGCGATGTCAAAAAGCGCAGAGACAAAATCAACAAGAAGCGCCACTTCTTCCTTGGCGCAACCCGCGTCATCAACCTCAGTATTTCACGGGCGGACAGGTGCGGCTGACGGCGCAGAGCGCGCTGCGCCGTGACATGATCGGCGTGATCGACTGGCGCATGGCGCAATGCGAGGCGCGCGGCGTCACGTTCCGGTTCAACACGATGGCCGAGCGCGCGGAGGTACTGGACACCGACCCGGACGTGGTGATCGTGGCGACGGGCGGGCTGGCCCGGCCCGCGACGCTGGAGGCGGGCGAGGCTCTGACCGTCTCGGCATGGGACATCCTGTCGGGGGACGCCAAGCCGGGCGAGAACGTGCTGCTTTTCGACGAGGTGGGCGATTACGCCGCGCTCCAGGCCGCCGAGAAACTGGCCGACAGCGGGGCCACGGTCGAGCTGATGAGCCCCGATCAGGGCGCGTCGGGCGACGTGTCGGGCATCACCTTCGTGCCGTTCATCCGGGCCCTGCAGGCGCGGGACGTGACCTTTACCGTGACATGGCGGCTGACGGGCGTGGCGCGCGATGGTAACCGGTTGCGGGCGCGGATCGGGTCGGATTACTCGGATGCCGTGCAGGAACGGCAAGTGGACCAGGTCGTGGTGAACAACGGCAGCGCGCCGCTGGACGACCTGTATTTCGACCTCAAGCCGCTGTCGCAGAACCTTGGCGCGGTGGATTACGAGGCGCTGGTCGCGGGGGTGCCGCAGACGCTGGGCGGAGGGCCGGCGGGGTTCCGCCTTTACCGGATCGGCGACGCGGTGTCGTCGCGCAACACCCACGCCGCCATCCACGACGCGCTGCGCCTGATGAAGGATATCTGAAGGGGCGCCGGCGGCGCCCCGGCGGCCTCAGCCCGGCAGGGTGCCTTCGAGGGTGTAGCGCAGAACCTGCGCCACCTGTGCCGGGTCGCGCGCGACGGCAAGCGCGGCGGCGTCCACCTCCTTGAGCGCGTGATCATGCTCGGGCGGTTGCAGGATGATGAGTGACTTGCCGAGGGCGCTGGCATAGCCCGCGTCGAAGGCCGCGTTCCATTGCTTGTACTTGTCACCGAAGCGCACGACCACCACGTCGGCATCCGCGATGCCCTTGCGGGTGCGTATCGCGTTGACCATCGCGCCCTTGTGATCGTGCCAGTACTTGTCGGCCTCGGCGCCGAGGATCGCCACGCCGCAATCGTCGGAGGCGCCGTGATCGGTGACGGGGCTGTTGAAGGTCACGTCCAGCCCCTTGCACGCCGCGATGATCTCGTCGCGCCAGTCGGTGTGGATTTCGCCGCTAAGATATACGTTCAGGGTCATTCCCGTCCTCCTTTGTTGGCTGCCACGCGCCGCGTGGATCCGCGGCCGTGAAAAACTGCGGGCCGGCAGGCGGCCCTAGCCGCGCAGCACCCCGCCGGTGGCTTTCTCGACCTTGTCCACGATCCTTGTCGAGATCGCGTCGATATCGGCGTCCTTCAGTGTTTTCTCGGTGGGTTGCAGGCGCACCGTGATCGCGAGGCTCTTCTTGCCCTCGCCAAGGTTGCCGCCGATGAATTCGTCGAAGACGCGCACGTCGTCGATCAGCGCCTTGTCGGCCCCGGCGGCCGCGTTGACCAGCGTCAGCGCCTCCACCCCGCTATCCACGACGAAGGCGAAATCGCGTTCGACCGCCTGCAGGTCACTGACCCCGAGCGCCCCGCGCGACGCGCCGCTCTTGCGGGGTTGCGGGATCTCCTCGGGGAAAAGGGTGAAGGCCATGGCGGGGCCTTTCACGTCCAGCGACCTGAGCACCTTGGGGTGAATCTCCCCGAAAATGCCCAGCACTTTCTTCGGCCCGAGGCAGACGCGGCCATGCCGGCCCGGGTGCCACCAGCCCGGCCCGTCGCGCAGGATCTGGACCTTGGCGGGCGCGCCCATCGCCGACAGAAGCGCCTCGGCATCGGCCTTGGCGTCGTAGACGTCGACGGCGCGCGACTGCCCGTGCACGTCCTTGGGGCCGGTCCGTCCCACCAGAAGCCCGGCGACCTGCAGGTGCTGCTCGCCCGGTTCGCCCCCGTGGAAGGCGTGGCCCACCTCGAACAGGGCCATGTCGGCCATGCCCCGGGCCTGGTTGCGCGCGGCGGCCTGCAGAAGCCCCGGCAGCAAATCGGGGCGCATGTGGCTCATCTCCGAGCTGATCGGGTTGGCCAGCATGCTGGCCGCGTCCCCGCCCCCGAAGGCCGTTGCGGCGGCTTGGTCGATGAAACTGTAGGTCACGCACTCGTTGTAGCCGAGCGCGGCGACGGTCCGGCGCGCGACCTGCTCGCGCTTCTGGAGCGGGCTGAGGACGGGCTTGGGCACGCCGTCATGCGCGCGCGGCAGCGGCCGCCCCCGGAGTTTCGTCAGCGAGGCGACGCGGGCCACCTCTTCCACCAGGTCGGCCTCGCCCATGATGTCGGGCCGCCAGCTGGGAACATGCGCCATGTCGCCGTCCAGCGCGAAGCCAAGGGCGGTCAATGTCTGGCGTTGCTCGGCCTCGGGAATGTCCATGCCCACCAGAGACTGCACCCGCGCCGGGTCGAGCCGGTAGGCGCGGGAGGTATCCGGCACCTCGCCCGCGACGACGCGTTCCGACGGCTCCCCGCCGCAGAGATCGAGGATCATCCGCGTGGCAAGGTCGAGGCCCGTCATGTTGAAGGCCGGGTCGATGCCGCGTTCGTTGCGGTAGCGGGCGTCGGAGTTGATCTTGAGCGCGCGGCCCGTATGCGCGATCTGGATGTGATCCCACACGGCGGCTTCGAGGAAGACACTGGTCGTTTCTTCGGTGCAGCCGGTGGCCAGCCCGCCCATGATGCCGCCGATGCTCTCGATGGCCGCGTCGTCGGAAATCACGACCTGCCCGGGCTCGAACGTGTATTCCTTCTCGTCGAGGCCGACCAGCGTCTCGCCGCCCTTGGTGCGGTGCACGCGCAGATCGCCCTGCACCTTGTCCGCGTCGAAGACGTGCAGCGGACGGTTTCGATCGAAGGTGAAGAAATTGGTGATGTCCACCAGCGCCGAGATCGGACGCAGGCCGATGGCGCGCAGCCTGTCCTGCAGCCATTGCGGGCTGGGGCCGTTCGTCACGCCGCGGATCAGTCGGCCGGCGAAGACCTCGCAGCCCTGCGCGCGCGTGTCCGCGTCGATGGTGACGTTGACGGGGCAGGGGACCCGCGCGTCGATCTGTGCCTCGGGGGCGGGTTTCATGGTGCCCAGCCCGCGCGCCGCAAGGTCGCGCGCGATGCCCCGCACGCCAAGGGCGTCGGGCCTGTTGGGGGTGATGGCGATCTCGATCACGGGGTCGACCTTGGCCGGATCGTTGACCGCCAGCCAGTCGGCGAACGGCGCGCCCACCGTGCCCGAGGGCAGCTCGATGATGCCGTCATGTTCTTCCGACAGCTCCATCTCGCGTTCCGAGCACATCATCCCGCAGCTCTCGACCCCGCGGATCTTGCCCACGCCGATCGTCGTGTCGATGCCGGGCACGTAGACGCCCGGCTTGGCCACGACCACGGTGATCCCCTCGCGCGCATTGGGGGCGCCGCAGATGATCTGCTTCTCGCCCTCGTCGGTGGCCACGCGGCAGACGCGCAGCCGGTCGGCGTCGGGATGCTTCTCGGCCGCCAGCACCTTGCCGATCGTGAACGCGCCCAGCCGGGCGGCGGGGTCGTGCACCTCTTCGACCTCCAGCCCCAGGTCGGTCAGCGTCTCGGCGATCTCGGCCACCGTGGCCTCGGTTTCAAGATGGTCTTTCAGCCAGGAAATCGTGAATTTCATGCGCTCCGGTCCGCTTTTCCTCGGGTCAGGAGGGCTTTAGCGGATATGGGGCAGCGGGAAAACCCCGCATTGCCGCGCCCTCGCCAGATGGCACGGGCCACCGCGCATGTCACGGCTTGTCCCGGCCCGTCACCGCACGTATCTAGGGACCAAGCGACCCGGAAACAGCGGAGATTGGGATGTTCAAGGGATTGGGCCAGATGGGCGACATGGCCAAGATGATGAAGGCCGCCCAGGAAATGCAGGAAAAGATGGCCGGCCTGCAGGAAGAGATGCACAACATCATGGTGGAGGGCGAATCCGGCACCGGGCTCGTCAAGGCGACCTGCAGCGCCAAGGGCGAGCTCAAATCGCTCGACATCGACCCGTCGATCTTCAATGCCGACGACAAGGAAGTGGTCGAGGACCTGATTCTTGCCGCCATCAAGGACGCGCAGGCCAAGGCCAATGACCGCGCTCAAGAGGAGATGGGCAAGATCACCGAGGGCATGGGCCTGCCCAAGGACATGGACCTGCCGTTCTGATCCTTTCCCGGCTCGAAATATCGCGGGGCAACGCGCGGGGCCGGTCCGGCGCCCCGCCCCGCACAACGCGTGGAACGGTCGCCTGAATGTCCTCGGATCGCGACATCGACGCCCTGATCGAGGCGATGGCCAAGCTGCCCGGCCTCGGGCCGCGCTCGGCCCGGCGCGCGGTGCTGCACCTCGTGGCCAAGCGGGAACTCAAGCTGGTGCCGCTTGCCGGGCTGATGGAGAAGGTCGCCGCGACCGCGCGCGAATGCACGACCTGCGGCAATATCGGCACGACCGAAACCTGCGGGATCTGCGCCGCCGAGGGGCGGGCCAACGGGCAGATCTGCGTGGTCGAGGACGTGGCAGACCTCTGGGCGATGGAGCGCGCGGGGGTCTTCGGCGGGCGCTACCACGTGCTGGGCGGCACGCTGTCGGCGCTCGACCAGGTCGGGCCCGACGAGCTGCGGATCCCGATGCTGGTGGAGCGGGTGGCGACCGAGGGCGTGAGCGAGGTGATCCTCGCGCTTGGCGCCACCGTGGACGGGCAGACGACCGCGCATTATATCGCCGACCAGCTTGACGGGCGTGTCACGCTCAGCTCGCTGGCGCAAGGCGTGCCGGTGGGCGGGGAGCTGGATTACCTCGACGACGGCACCATCACCGCCGCCCTCACGGCGCGCAAGGCGCTCTGACACCGCGGGCCCCCGGGACGCGGCGTGCCGCGACCCGGCCGCGTATTCAGCGCTGCGTGTCGTCCTCGTCCTCGTCGTCCGAGTCGGCGGGCAGGTCGAAGAAACTGTCGGCGTCGATCTCTTCCGCGTCTTCGCTGTCGTCCTCACCGCCGAGGCTGAAGGTTTCCAGCCCCTCGATGGCGGTCGGGATGCGCGGCTCCGCGTCGCCTTCGAGGCTCTGTTCGGTGCTCAGCAGCTTGCGGCGCTCGTCGTCGTTCATCGCCTCGCCTTCCTTGGCCTTCTTGGCGGCGGCCTTCTGAACGGCGACGTCCAGTTCCCCCTGCTTGCACAGGCCAAGCGCGACCGGGTCGATGGGCTGCATGCTGGAGATGTTCCAGTGCGTCCGGTCGCGGATCGACTGGATGGTCGGCTTGGTCGTGCCCACCAGCCGGGCGATCTGGCTGTCGGCGAGTTCCGGATGGAACTTCACCAGCCACAGGATGGCGTTCGGCCGGTCCTGCCGCTTCGACAGCGGCGTGTACCGCGGGCCGCGGCGCTTTTCCTCGCCCATGGCCGCCGGGTTGTGCTTGAGCTGTATCCGGTGACCCGGGTCGGCCTGCGCGCGGTCGATCTCGTCCTGCGTCAGCTGGTTGTTGGCCACGGGGTCGAAGCCCTTGACCCCGGCGGCCACGTCGCCGTCGGCGATGCCCTGGATCTCGAGCTCGTGCATGCCGACGAAATCGGCGATCTGCTTGAAGCTGATCGTCGTGTTGTCAACCAGCCAGACGGCCGTCGCCTTGGCCATGATCGGTTTCGCCATCTCTCACGTCTCCTTCACGCATATTTTCCCCGTCGCCTGAATCGGCTGTCCCGGCCGGGCCGGAACGGGTTACCGTTGTCGGGGAACTCGCACGCATATAGTGATCCGGGCAGGAAAATGAAAGTCCGAAATGCGCCGGTGAGTCCTTGTCCGTCATCATGCCTGACGCCCGAGACGACAAGGCCGACAGTCCGCGCGAGCCGCTGACCTTCAGGGCAGGGCGCGTACATGACGGCACCCGGCTTGCGCCGCGGGGATGACGTCCCGACCCCCGGGTTTCTTCTCGGTCAAAATACCCGGTGGTGCCGGCGTTCGCGGGACGCCCCGCCGTCTCGGCGCCGGGTTTTTGAACTGGAAACGATTTTGCAAGAACCGTCACTGACGGTCCAAGAACAAGGCTC
>NZ_JBKOTX010000268.1:0-6164 GCF_047086965.1 Roseovarius halophilus (ex Wu et al. 2025)
TTCAGCGAGATCAGCCGGATCGACAGGTTGCTTGCGCGGCTCAACGGGGTCGGCCCGGTCGAGGCCGCGAAGATGCGCGCGACCTGGCCCAGTCGAAGCGCCGGCCCGGGTCGATCTTGCGCCCCGGTGCACAATCGGAGTGTCCGATCACGCCCTTGGCCGGAATGTCCCAGCGGGCCATGATCCCGGCCAGCACCGCCTCCAGCGCATCCATCTGGGCCGCGGCAAAGGGCGCGGTGCCCGGGTTGGCCAGTTCGATGCCGATGGACTGCGAGTTGACGTCGGTGATGGTGCCCCAGGCCCCGGCCCCGGCGTGCCAGGCACGCTTGTCCTCGGGGACAAGCGCCTCAACTGCGCCCCTCTTGGAAATCAGGTAATGCGCCGAAACCTGCGAGTCCGGGTTGCACAGCCAGGCGCGCGCCGCGCCGCAGTCCGCCATCGCCGTGTAATGCAGCACCACCAAGGAGGGATGCGCGCCGCCGCGGCGGTCCCCGAAATTGGGCGACCCTGCCACGCGCCGGTTCAGCCGTCGCCGGCCGATGTGCGGAACGGCGTCGGGTCCCATCCGCAGGCGAAACCGTCCCCGTCGGGGTCAAGGCCCAGCCGGTCGCGCGCCGGCCCGCCCCGGGCGAGGAAATCGCGCTGCGCGGCGTCGGGGTTGTTGTACTTGGCGCAGTTGCGCTGAAAGCGGCTTTCGCTGAACAGCCCGGCCCGGGAATAGACCGGCTCGCCCTTGTCGTTCGGCACCTCCAGCGCGAATTGCACGATGTTGGGGCCGCCGTCGCCGGGGCGTCGCGGCAGGGCGGTCGGCTCGATGACCTCGTAAGCGGCGGCTTGGCGTTCGCGGCGCTCGGCGTCGCTCTCGATGGTCTCGCGGGCGGCGACGGCCTCGAAATCCTGTTCGTCGGAAATTCCGTCGTTGGCGGCAGGGTCTGCCTGGGACTCCGCGGTCGGGGTCTCCACCCCGCCGATGCCGGCCCGAGTCAGTTCTGAGGTCGTGACCGACCCGCCGGTGCCGCCACCCTGCGCATCGTCTTCCGGGGCCGCTTCGGCGCGCACCCCGCCGCGGGCCTGCGCCCGCGCGTCCCGGTCCGGCCCCGAAACGCCGACGCCTAGGCCGCTGTCGCCGCTGTCAGGGATCGCGGGCGCACAGGCCCCCAGCGCGAGCAGCGCCGCCACGGCCTTCAGTATCTTGTGAGGTCTCATCGCCATCCGCCTTTCCCGCGGCCCATGCCGGTGGGCGTTGCTACCACCAACGTGCCGGTTTGGCCACGAATCCGGCGGCGTTTTCCAGCGCATAGGCGGTATTCAGCAGGTCGCCCTCGTCCCAGGGACGCCCGATCAGCTGCAGCCCCAGTGGCAGGCCCTGCCGATCGAGCCCCGCCGGCACGCTGATCCCCGGCAGCCCGGCCAGGTTCACGGTGACGGTGAAAACATCGTTGAGATACATGGCCACCGGGTCCGCCTCGGTCATCTCGCCCAGCCCGAAGGCCGCCGACGGGGTGGCCGGGGTCAGGATCGCGTCGACACCCTGGGCAAAGACCGCGTCGTAATCCTTCTTGATCAGGGCACGCACCTTGCGGGCGCGGTTGTAGTAGGCGTCGTAGAAACCGGCCGACAGGACGTAGGTGCCGACCATGACGCGGCGCTTGACCTCCGCGCCGAAGCCCTCGGCGCGGGTCTTCTCGTACATCTCGGCGATGCCGTCGCCCGCGTCCAACGCGGCGCGGTGGCCGAAGCGCACCCCGTCATAGCGGGCGAGGTTGCTGGAGGCCTCGGCCGGGGCGATGACGTAATAGGTGGGCAGCGCGTACTTGGTGTGCGGCAGCGATATGTCGACCAGCGTGGCGCCGGCATCCTCCAGCATCTTGCGGCCCTCGGCCCAGAGCGCCTCGATCTCGTCGGGCATGCCCTCCATGTGATATTCGCGGGGAATACCGATGGTCTTGCCGCGGATATCGCCGGTCAGCATGGCCTCGAAATCGGGCACGGGCAGGTCGGCGCTGGTGCTGTCTTTCGGGTCGTGCCCGCACATGGCCTGCAGCATGATCGCCGCGTCGCGCACGTCCTTGGTCATCGGGCCGGCCTGGTCGAGCGAACTGGCAAAGGCCACGATACCCCAGCGCGAGCAGCGGCCGTAGGTCGGCTTGATCCCGGTGATGCCGGTAAAGGCGGCGGGCTGGCGGATCGAGCCGCCGGTGTCCGTGCCGGTCGCGCCAAGGCAGAGGTCAGCGGCCACGGCGGCGGCGGACCCGCCCGAGGAGCCGCCCGGCGTCAGCCTGCGATCGTCCACCTTCCAGGGGTTCACCGCATCGCCGTAGACGCTGGTCTCGTTCGAGGAGCCCATGGCGAATTCGTCCATGTTGAGCTTGCCCAGCATGACCGCGCCGGCGTCCAGCAGGTTCCGGCTGACCGTGCTTTCGTATTCCGGCTTGAAACCATCCAGGATCTTCGAGGCCGCCTGCGACGCAACCCCTCTGGTGCAGAACAGATCCTTGATGCCGAGCGGGATGCCGTTGAGGCTGCCACCATCCGTGCGCCCATCGGCTGCCCGGGCCTGGTCCAGCGCCAGGTCGGGCGTGTCATGGACGAAGGCGTTCAGGGCGCCGGCGTCCCCGATCTGCCCGAGGCAGGCCTCGGTCAGTTCCACGCTGGTCACCTCACCCTTTTTCAGGGCGTCGCGGGCCTCGGCGATCTTGAGTTTGCTCAGCTCGGTCATCATTCAACCACCTTCGGCACGGCGAAGAAGCCCTCGCGGGCATCGGGGGCATTGGCCAGAACCTTGTCCTGCTGATCGCCATCGGTCACGACATCCGCGCGCCGCTTGAGCCGCTGCGGGGTGACCGTGGTCATCGGTTCCACGCCCGCGACATCGACCTCTTGCAACTGCTCGATGAAGCCGAGGATGGCGTTGAATTCGCCGGCCAGGGCGGGCAGCTCGTCCTCCTCGACCTTGATGCGGGCGAGATGGGCCACCTTGCGGGCGGTTTCCGTGTCGATGGACATTGCGCGGCGCACTCCCTTGTTGCGTTGCGGCCCGCTTTAGCGCCCCGCCGCGCGGCCTTCAAGCATGTGGCGGCGGTATATCTCGATCATCCAGCCCAGCATCACGGCATTGAGAAGATGCCAGAACAGATGCGTGCCCACGGGGAAGGCCGCGCAGAGCGTTTCGTCCAGGCTGCGGGCGGTGATGGACAGCGACAAGAGCGCCGCGCCCACCGCGAAGCCACGCACCAGCGCCGGGAACCGGTGGCGCAAAACGATGCCGTAGATCACCAACAGGATCGGCACCGTCCAGTAGAAGGACGACACTCCGAAGAAGGGCACGTCGCGCAGCAACACGGTGACCCCGGCCGCGTAGGGCAGGAACCCGGCCGTGGCCAGCCCCGCCGCCCAGCCGGGCCAGGCCAGCACGTCGCGGTGCACCGCGAAGAGGTAGAGCAGGATGAACCCGAGGATCGGCAGCGTATCGGCCAGGGCCGCCCAGCCCGTGGCCAGCGTGTGGAACAGGAAACTGCCGATCCCGATGGCGAAGAGCACCGCCGCCAGCGCGCGGGCCATGGGCACCCCGGCGCTGCGCCGCCACAGGACCACCGCGGCCACGAGGAAGGCAAGGTTCGTGAGCGCGTTCACCGGTTCGGCCCAGAAGCTGAAATCCATCCGCTCGCAATAGCCGTCGATCTGCTCGGTCAGGTCCATGGGCTGCATCCCGCTGTGGTCACATCGCCCTGTCGTGTTATCCTGCCCGCCACACCGAACCAAGGGAGCGCGACATGAAGATCATCTGGTTGGGCCATAGCGGCTTTCGCATCGAGATCGGCGGCAAGGTCCTGCTGATCGACCCCTGGCTGGCGGGCAATCCCGCCTTTCCCGAGGATCGGGCGGCAGAGGCAACCGCGGGGGCGACGCATATCTGCCTGACCCACGGCCATGGCGACCATGCCTCGACCACGCTGGCGATCGCGCGGGAGCGCGGCATTCCGGTGCTCTGCATCCACGAGATCGCGCAGCTCTGGGCCGAAGAAGACGGGGTCGAGGTCATGGGTTTCGGCAAGGGCGGCACGCTGGACCTTGATGGCGTCAGCGTCACCATGACCCACGCCGTGCATTCCTCGTCCTTCGATTTCACCGGGACGGGGCTGCACTACGCGGGCGAGCCGGCCGGGTTCATCATCCGCGGCGAGGGGCATTGCCTCTACGTCAGCGGCGACACCGACGTCATGGCCGACATGGAGGTGATCGCCGACCGCTATGCGCCGGACATCGGCATCCTCTGCGCGGGCGGGCATTTCACGATGGACATGGAGGGCGCAGCCTATGCCGCCAACCGCTACTTCGACTTCAAGGCGGTCATTCCCTGCCACTACAAGACCTTCCCGCTGCTGGCGCAGGACGCCGAACCGCTGGGCGCACGCCTGCCCGTGGGCACAAGGCTGATCGAACCCGAGGTTCTGGAGCCGATCAGCCTCTGAGCGCGACGCAGCGTCGACGCGCCGCGACGCGTTTTCATCAAAACGCGTCGACGCCCCGGCGGTCTGCGAAGAAGGCCTTGAGCAACTGCCCGGCCGCCTCGGCGCCGATGCCGTCGTAGACCTCGGGGGCGTGGTGGCATTGCGGATGGTCGAAAACCCGCGCGCCCTGCGCCACGCCGCCGGATTTCGGATCGGCCGCGCCGTAGTAGAGCCGCGCGATCCGGGCAAAGGATATCGCTGCCGCGCACATCGGGCAGGGTTCCAGCGTCACGTAGAGGTCATGGCCGCTCAGGCGCTCCTGCCCCAGCGCGGCGCAGGCAGCGCGGATCGCCAGCACCTCAGCATGGGCGGTGGGGTCGTTGAGTTCTCGCGTCCGGTTGCCCGCCCGGGCCAGCACCTGGCCGTCGCGCACCACCACGGCCCCCACCGGCACCTCGCCGCGGGTGGCGGCGGCGCGGGCCTCGTCCAGGGCGGCATCCATGTGGCTGCGAAAGGGCATGACCCTTGATCGGGCGGCTGTCCGGGCTTGGCAAGGGCGGGAGATGAGTTTTTTGCCAAGATGAAGCCGGCAGCGATTGCCTGACGCGCAACGGACCACTAAGCCCTCGATCATGTCCAAGCCCGTTTCCCCGTCCGGCGACCGGATCGCCAAGGTTCTCGCCCGCGCCGGGGTCGCCTCGCGCCGCGAGGCCGAGCGCATGATCGCGGCGGGCCGCGTCGCGGTGAACGGCAAGCGGATCGACAGCCCGGCCCTGAACGTGACGGACGGGGACAGCATCACGGTGGACGGCAAACCCATTGCGGCGGCCGAGCCACCGCGCGTCTGGCTCTATCACAAGCCTGCCGGTCTGGTGACCAGCGCGCGCGACGACAAGGGCCGCGAGACGGTCTTCGACGCCCTGCCCGAGGACCTGCCGCGGGTGATGAGCGTCGGCCGGCTTGACCTGAGTTCCGAAGGGCTGCTGCTGCTGACCAATGACGGCGAGATCAAGCGCCGCATGGAACTGCCCAGCACCGGCTGGCAACGCCGCTACCGCGTGCGGGTCAAGGGCTCGCCCGAAGAGGCCGCGCTGGAGCGGTTGCGCGCGGGCATCACCGTCGACGGCCTGCGCTATCAGCCCATGACGATCACACTCGACCGCAACCAGGGTGCCAATGCCTGGCTGACCGTCTCGATCCGCGAGGGCAAGAACCGCGAGATTCGCCGCGCCATGGAGGCCATCGGCCTGACCGTGAACCGGCTGATCCGGGTCAGCTACGGGCCCTTCCAGCTGGGCAACCTCAAGCCCGGCGCGGTCGAGGAACTGCGCTCGCGCGTGGTGCGCGACCAGCTGGGGCTGGACGCCGGCAAAAAACCGCAAGGCCCCGGCAAACCCACGGTCAGACGCAGCCGGGCGGGGAAATCCCGACCCGATTGACCCTTGCCGGGCCGGGCGGGCCGTGCATCCTTGCACGCAGGCCCCCTCGTAACCGGCCGTTCGGTCGCCTATCTTGGCAAGGGTTCGACACGTGGAGCATGATGGCACGACTCATCCTCATTCTGGCCGTGGCGGCGGCTGTCTTGCTGGTCGCGGGGATCGCCGGGCACCTGCTGCCGACCTTGATGCGGCCCTGACAGTCGCACTGTAACTTGACGCGGCACCGCCGCTTGTCCCGGGAAGACCACACGAAGGAACCGGTATTGTCTAAAAT
>NZ_JBKOTX010000269.1:0-6102 GCF_047086965.1 Roseovarius halophilus (ex Wu et al. 2025)
CGGGCGCAGCACCCGCCGCGCCTCGGCCAGCAGCGCCGCCGGGTCGGTGACATGGCTGAGCACGGTGTGAAAGACCACCGCGTCCACCGATCCGTCCTCCAGCCCCTGGTCGGTGCCCGCGCGCGCCTCGAAGCGCAGATTGGCCAGATCCCCGGCCCGGCGCCGCGCCTCCTCGATGACTGGAGGGCGCGATGTCCCGGCGCCGGCTGCGCGGCTGGAACCCGCCGCTGGAAAACGTCAACGCGCTGGTCGCCTCGGGCGGGCCAAAACTGCTGGCGCGGGCACGGGAACTGGTAGTGACGAATGGGTACGCAGCCAACGCCTGCGAGGCGTTCGCCGCGAACGTGGTGGGCGACGGGATCAAGCCCTCGTCGCTGATCGAGGACGCTGATCTGAGGGACCGCGTCCAGCGGCTCTGGCTCGCCTGGACCGACGAGGCCGACGCGGACGGGCTGACGGATTTCTACGGGTTGCAGGCCATGGTGGCCCGGGAGATGTTCGTCGCTGGCGAGTGCTTTGTTCGGCTCCGACCCCGTCGCGCTGAGGACGGGCTGCTGGTGCCGCTGCAGATGCAGTTGCTGCAGTCCGAGATGCTGCCCTTCGAGAAGACTGAGACGGCGTCGAATGGCAACCGCATCCGATGCGGGATCGAGTTCGACCTGATCGGGAGGCGCGTCGCCTATCACTTTCGCCGCAGCCATCCTGGCGACAGCACGGATCAGCGGGTGGCGGTGCCCGAGACCGTGCGCGTGCCGGCCGCGGATGTGCTGCACATCTACCGACCCTTGGACGCGGGCCAGATCCGGGGCCTGCCGCATGTAGCGCCGGCGATGGTGCGGCTGTTCCTGCTCGATCAGTACGACGATGCCGAGCTCGATCGGAAGAAGACGGCGGCGATGTTCGCGGGCTTCATCACCAAGACCGCCCCGGAAGAGCCGATGATGGGCACGGAGGAGTCTGAGGCCGACGGCGCGGCCATCGCCAGCCTGGAGCCCGGCACCCTGCAGGTGCTGCTGCCCGGCGAGGATGTGAAGTTCTCGGCACCGGCCGACGTCGGCAGCAGTTACGAGGCGTTCCAGTACCGGACGCTGCTGGGTGTCTCGGCCTCGCTGGGGCTGCCCTATCACCTGGTCACCGGCGATGTGCGGCAGGCGAACTATTCGAGCCTGCGGGCCGAGCTCGTGGAATTCCGCCGCCGCGTGCAGCAGCTCCAGCACGGGGTGATCGCGCACCAGCTCTGCCGACCCATCTGGGCGCGCTGGCTGGAGACCGCGCAGCTGGCCGGGCGGCTGGATCTGCCCGACCCGGCGGCGGCGCGCATGGTGCAGTGGATCCCGCCCCGCTGGGACTGGGTCGATCCCCTCAAGGACATCCAGGCGCAGGTGCTGGCCATGGAGGCGGGCATCACCTCGCGGCGCAAGGTTGTTGAGGCCACCGGCTACGACGTCGAGGAAGTGGACCGCGAGAACGCGGTGGACACGGCGCGCGCCGAGGGGCTTGGCCTGCGCTACCGCACCAGCCCGGGCGAGACGCAGGGAGCCCGGGCGACGCCGGCGCGGCGGTCCGATCCGAGCGACGGGGCGGATGACGACAATGGCGAGGACGCAACTGCGGCCGACCGCGCCACCAATCAGATGCCGTAATGGGGCTCGGCGCGAATCACTGACGTTGTGCTTTGCATTACGGGGGGTGTTGGAGTGTCGTTGCCCTTGGCACGTCTGTAGCGTGTCGGTGGGGTCGGACCGTTCGGTGCGCCCCAAACTCTCTTGGCAAAGAAAGGGCAACGACATGGATTTATATATCGGTTTGGATGTCTCTCTGGCAAGCACGGCCATCTGCGCGGTGTCAGGGCAGGGAAAAGTCATCAATGAAACGACAGCGGCCAGCGAACCCGAGGAATTGGTGAAGGCTTTGGGCTCTCTGCCTGGCAATGTGATCGCGGTGGGCTTGGAGGCGGGACCGCTGTCGCAGTGGCTGCACAAGCACCTAATCGAAGCCGACTTCAACACGATCCTTATGGAAACGCGACAAGTCAAGGGCGCCTTGCAGGCGATGCCGATCAAGACGGATCGGCGGGATGCGGAGGGCATTGCACGGCTACTGCAGATGGGATGGTTCCGGCCCGTTCACCGCAAATCCATGTCGGCGCAGGAAATGCGCGCGCTGTTGTCGTCACGCAAAGCGATACATCAGGCAATTGTGAAAATCGAGCTTTCGATGCGCGGCGTTTTGCGCAATTTTGGGCTGAAGATGGGCAAGATTTCCAAAGGCAGGTATGAAGAACGCGTCCGCGAGCTTGTAGATGGCAATCCGATGCTGGAGGCCGCAGCAGGACCGATCCTTGTCGTCCGCTCCGCGCTCCGCCAGGAGCTCGCGGGTTTGGAAAGGCTGTTGCGCGATCACGCCAAGACGGACCCTGTCTGCCGACAGCTCATGACCATGCCAGGCGTGGGTGCGCTCGTGGCGTTGACGTTCAAATCCTCCATCGATGATCCGGACCGCTTTCGATCATCGCGAGATGTTGGCCCATGGGTCGGATTGACCCCGAAACGTCATCAGTCCGGTGAACGGGACGTCGTCGGCCAGATCACAAAGGCGGGCGATGCCGGCTTGCGAGCAGCGCTGTTTCAAGCAGCGACAGTGATGCTGAACCGCGGCAAGCCTAGCTGGCTGAGCGCTTGGGCATGGAACGTTGCCAAGGCACGCGGGAAAAAGCGCGCGACAGTTGCCTTGGCGCGTCGGATCGGCGTGGTGCTGCACCGGATGTGGCGTGATGGCACCGAGTTCCGGTTCAAACGCAACGAGGCAATGACGGTCTCGGCCGTTTAGGCTCTGATTTGCAAACGACTACACACGACTTGAAGGAAGGATCGGCTGCGCCTGAGGCGCTGGCTCACTGAGGTCCCAGCCGGGACGCGGTCCCCGACGATGCCGGGTTACTCCTTGTCATCAGACACAGGTGGTCTGAGTACGCCAAACAGATAGGCACGCGGGAACCGTTCTTGGACTTGGCAAAATGTGGCAGCCATAGTGCTGACTACGGACGGAAGCATTATCCTGGAATGGGAACCTCCTGAGCGAGCTCAGTGTAAGCGCGGCTTCAAAAGCGAGACAGCAAGTAGGTGGCACACTGGCCAAGCGATCCGGTGCGTTCGCCGCTGCGATATCTGGAGGTCTTCGCGCCGAACGCACCTCGCGTCACACTCATCCTTCTCGGCTAATTCTATACAGGCCCGAGAGCGTCGCCTCCACGAGGATGCATAACATACTGATTATCAGATCAAAAAATCCTTTGATCTATCCTGCCCCATTACGGAAGGAGTGACATGATGAATAGCTGGTACACGATCCGCGCCCGCGACCGCGGCGCGGAGGTGCTGATCTATGACGAAATCGGCGCCTATGGCGTCTCGGCGAAGGGCTTCCTGGCCGAGCTGGGCGCGCTCACCGATGACGCGGCCATCGACCTGCGCCTCAACAGCCCGGGCGGCTCGGTCTTCGACGCGGTGGCGATCCACAACGCGCTGAGCCGCCATGCCGGTCCGGTGACCGTCTGGATCGACGGCATCGCGGCCTCGGCGGCGAGCTACATCGCCATGGCCGGCGATGAGATCGTCATGCCGGAAAACGCCTTCCTGATGATCCACGACCCCTCCGGCCTGGTGATGGGCACCGCCGCCGAGATGCGCGAGATGGCAGGCACGCTGGACAAGATCGGGGCCAGCATGACGCGCGGCTACGCCTCGCGGTCCGGCAAGCCGGAGGCGGAGATCGCCGCCCTGCTCGCGGCCGAGACCTGGTTTGATGCCGCTGAGGCGCTGGAGGTGGGCCTTGCCACGCGCATGGCGGAGCCTGTGCGCCTCGCCGCCCGTTTCGACATCGGCCGGTTCCGCAACGCGCCGCCCGAGCTGGTGGAGGGTGAGGCGGAAACCGCGCCCCAGTGGGCCGGCGTAAGTCCGCCGAACGAGGTCGCCGCGCTGGACGATGAGGCAGCGACAGGGCCCGAAATCGTTGGAGGCGAAAACATAACCTCCAACATCCCCGCAGCCGAGGACCCCGGCAGCATTGTTGCAGAGGCCAACAATGCTCCGGAAAAACTCGACGCCACCGCGATCCGGGCCGAGGCGATTTCCCATGCCCGCGCGGTGGTTGATCTCTGCCGGCTTGCCGGCCAGCCGCAGATGGCCGGGCGGTTTCTCGAGGAGGAGGCCAGTCTCGATACCGTGCGCGCCAGCCTGCTGGATGCGAGGGCCGAGGCCGCACCGCAGATCACCCCGCATCACCCGCACCCGGGGCCGAGCCCGACCACGCGTCCCTGGGGAGATGTCATCGCCCGAACGTTCAAGCTGAAGGATAAATCCCCATGAGCAAACTCACTGAAGGCAAACACGCCGGCGGCTTCCTGACCTGGGAAGTCCTGCGCGACTATACCCGAGAGACTGTCACCATCGCCTCTGGTGCCGGCAAGCTCACGCCCGGCACGGTGCTGGGCAAGATCTCGACGGGTGGCAAATACACCGGCCTGACGCCGGGCGCCTCGAACGGCAGTCAGAACGCCGCCGGTATTCTCTGGGGCCAGGCCGATGCGACCGAGACCGACGCGCCCGGCGTGGTGCTGGTCCGCGGCCCGGCACTCGTCAACCGCCATGAGGTCACCTGGCCCGAGGGCGCCACCGAGGCGCAGATCACCACCGCCACGACGGCGCTGGCGGCGCTCGGCATCCTCCTGCGCTGATCTCGCGCGCAGCTCCCCCATCAGATCCAGACCAGAAGGAGGCACGCTGTGGCCACCATGGACATCTTTGAAGGCGATGCCTTCTCCATCATCGAGCTCACCCGCGCGCTCGAAAACATCCCCTTCAAACCGGCGATCCTGTCGGGGACGGGCCTCTTCGGCAGCCGCGGCGTGCGATCGCGCACCGTGATGATCGAGAGCCGCGACGGCACGCTGTCGCTGATCCCGTTCTCCGAGCGTGGCTCGGCCTACGAGTCCCAGATCCCCGAACGCCGGGAGATGCGGGCGTTTGTGTGCCGCCAGTTCAAGAAGCAGGACGTGCTCTGGGCCTCGGAAATCCAGGCCATCCGCGACTTCGGCTCGGAAACCGCCACCCAGCAGGTGCAGGCCGAGGTGGCACGCAAGCTCGGCCGCCTGCGCAACGACGCCGAGGCCACTTTTGAGTTCCACCTCTTCAACGGCATCCAGGGCGTGGTGAAAGATCCCAGGGACGGGGCCACGGTGATCGACTACCACGCTGAGTTTGGCATCACGCCCGCGGCGGAGGTCGACTTTGATCTCGACAACCAATCGCCCGCTTCTGGCGCCTTGCGCAAACGCTGCCAGGCGCTCATTGAGAGCGTCGAGGACACGCTTGGCGGGCTCGCGGCCGGCCAGGTACAGCTGCGCGCGGAATGCGGCTCGGCCTTCTTCGCCGATCTGGTGGCCCACAAGGAGGTGCGCGAAACCTACCTCAATACCGCCGCGGCTGCCGACCTGCGCGGCCGTGTGGGTGAAGAGGTAAGCTTCGGGGGCATCACCTTCCGCCGCTACCGCGGTGGCCTGGGCTTCGGCGTGCCCACGGACAAGGCGTACTTCTATCCCGAAGGCGTCGAGGGGCTGTTCGAGATCTACTACGCCCCCGCCGACACCTTCGAGACGGTCAACACCGTGGGCCTGCCGCTTTATGCGCGGATGATCCCCGACCGCGACCGTGATGAATGGGTGCGCCTCGAGATCGAGTCCAATCCACTGCCGATCTGCACCCGGCCGCAGGTGCTGCGGACGGCAAAGCGGACGTGATGGGCGCGGCGGCTATGGCGCTCGACGCGCTTTTTGTGGATCCGAACCTCACGGTCGAGATCTGGCACCGCGATATCGAGGGGCAGTTCACACGGACCCGGGGCATTTTGCGCCGGCCTGACGAGATCACCGAGTTCGGGGCGGCACGGCTTCTCTCGGAGACCACGCGGATCGATGTCCGTGTCCGGGATATTCCTATGCCGCGTCCCGAGGAGCAGATCCTGATTGGCGACGAGACCTTCCTGATCCAGGGCGCGCCGCGCCGGGATCGCGAACGCCTGGTCTGGACGCTGGACTTGCAGCCC
>NZ_JBKOTX010000270.1:0-6102 GCF_047086965.1 Roseovarius halophilus (ex Wu et al. 2025)
AGCCGCCCGCGCCGCCGAGGCCGACGCCGACGCGATGCTCGAGGCACACGGCGTCGCGGCGCGTCCCGGGCCGGTCGTTCGCGTCGAACGGCAGCTTTCCGACGCGCTGGCCGACGCGCTACGGGGCCCCAGCAAGGTGAGGTTTTCCTACAACGGCAGCCGCCGTGACGTCGAACCCTACGGCATCCTGATCGGCTCCCGCCGCTATCTCGTGGGGCGCCAGCCGGACAAGGGGCCGGAATTCCGGCATTTCCGGTTGGATCGCATCACCGATCTGACCGTGACCGACACCGCGTTCGAGCGCGACCCCGGTTTCAACCTGTCCGACCATGCCGCCCGCGCCTTCGGATCCTACCAGAACGAGGCGGAGTATGGCGAGGTCGTGTGGCGCTTCTCCCCCGATGCCGCGGCGCGCGCGGCCGAATGGCGTTTTCACCCCGATCAGCGCGCACGGTACCTGCCCGACGGCAGCTACGAAGTGCGCTTCGCGGCCTCCGGATGGCTGGAAATGGCGTGGCACCTGTTGTGCTGGGGTGATTCCGTCGAGGTGGTTCACCCGCCACAATTGAAAGCCCTTCTTGCCGATCCGGACAGAAACGCGGACGTACTCCCTTGACACGTTCTTTCTATGTTCACGTTCGTCAAGACAATTTTCATCCACGGCCACGCAAGGACGACAGGATCTGTCGGCGTCCATGTCCACGTGATGTCCTGCGGCCATTCCCGGCCCGCGATGGATAACTCACCGGAGCTGTCATGACATTTCGATTCATTCATTCCTCCGACCTTCACCTTGGACGGAAATTCGCGAACATCCCCCAAGCACCGGACGGCAACGTGCGCGGCCGCCTGATGGAAGCCCGCCACGGGGCGATCGGCCGTCTGGCCGACGCGGCGCGTACCCACGGGGCGGCGCATGTGCTTTTGGCCGGCGACACGTTCGACACCGCGACACCGTCACCGGCGGTCATCAGACAGGCGCTATCGGCCATGGCCGAGGCAGAGCAGATCACGTGGTGGCTGCTGCCCGGCAATCACGACAACCTGCGCGATGCCGAACCGCTGTGGGAGAGCATCTGTCGGGACGGCCCCGAGAATGTCATCGCCGTGACAGGCACCGCGCCGCTGGACATGGCCCCCGGCGCGACCCTGTTGCCCTGCCCCGTCGCCTACCGCTCCGGCGGCGCGGACCCGACAGAGGCGCTTGTCACCATGCCGAGCGACGAGGGGTCGCTGCGGATCGGGCTCGCCCACGGGGGCGTCACCGACTTCACCGACGCCGGCGATTCGATCGCGCCTGACAGGGACCGGTCGGCACGGCTGGATTACCTCGCGCTCGGTGACTGGCACGGCCGGATGGCCGTTTCCCGAAGGCTGCATTATTCGGGCAGCCCCGAGCAGGACCGGTTCAAGCATGACCGGCGCGGGGTCTGCCTGTGCGTGGAACTGGACGGCAGGGGCGCCGACCCGCGGGTGAACGAGATCGAGACGGGAACATTCCTGTGGTCGGACGTGACGTTGACCCTGCACCCGCGGCAGGATGCCGGCGAGGCGCTTGATGCCGTCCTGCCGCGCACGGCCCGGCGGGACATCCTGCTCCGGGTGTCGGCAACGGGCTGGGCCGGGCTGCCGGAACAGACGGACCTGCGACGCGCCGCGGAACGCGCCGGCCCCGAATTCGCCCATTTCGAGCTGGTGACGGACTCGCTCGGCACGCATTACGATGCGGCCGACCTTGACGAGATCGACCGCGGCGGCGCGTTGCGACTTGCGGCCGACGCGCTGCTGACGGATGCCGAGGCCGAAACCCTGACGCCCGAGGAGCGCGACGTGGCGGCCGATGCGCTTGCCCGCCTCCACGCCTACGTGAAGGAGGCCTCGGAATGAAACTACGTGCCATCACGCTGGAAAATGTCCGCCGCTTCACGTCCGCCGTGCGCGTGGACGGTATCGACGACGGGCTGAACGTTCTCTGCGAACCCAACGAGGAGGGCAAATCGACGCTGTTCGACGCGATCCAGGCGTTGTTTTTCAAGGCCCACGGGTCACGTGACAAGGAATTGACCGCGCTGCGGCCCCATGCCGGCGGCGCGCCCCGGATAAGCGCCGAGATCGAGACCGATGCCGGCCGTTTCGTCATCGAAAAGCGCTGGTTCTCCAAGCCGGCGGCAACCGTTCACCGGAACGGACGGCTGATCGCGCAGGCCGACGCGGCCGAGGCATGGATCGCCGATTTGCTTGGCGCGGATGCCGGTGGCCCCTCCGGACTGATCTGGGTGCGCCAGGGCATGACGGACCTGACCGGCGGGTCCACCAAGGAGCGCGCCGCGGCACTGGAAGCGCGGCGCGACTTGATGTCCTCGGTCGGCGAGGAAGTCGAGGCGATGACCGGCGGACGCCGCATGGACATGGCCCTGTCACGCTGCCGCAAGGAACTGGAGGTCTACGCCACCGGCAAGAACCGCAGCCCGCGAAAGGGCGGCCCATGGAAAGCGGCGCGCGACCGCGTCGAGGACCTGACGCGCCAGCGCGACAGCCTCGCGACAACGGCGGCCGACTTGCACGAGGCGCTGGACGCCCGGACGCGCGCAAGGCGCGAGCTGCGCGATATCGAGGCACCGGAGGCCGCGGCGGCCCGCCGCCAGCGGCTCGAGGACGCGCAGGCGGCCCATCAGGCGGCCGAACATCACGCCGAGGCCGTCGCGAAGGCGGCGCGCAAGGTCGAGATGGCGCAACTGTCCGTGACCAACGCGAAGGCGCGGCTGGACGCCCTGCACAAGGCCATCGCCGAAAAGTCCGAGGCAACCGCGCAAGCCTCTGGCGCCGCGAAGGATGCGCAGGCGGCAAAGGCGCGCCTAGAAACGCGCCACGCCGAGAAAAACGAGGCCGAGCAGGTACTGGACGCCGCGCAGGCGGCCCTCAAGCAAGCAGAAGACGCCAAGCGCCGGGCCGACCGCGCGCAGGCCGCCCGCGACGGCGCAGATCGGCGCGAAGACCTCGCGAAGCGTATCGCGGACGCTGAAAAGGCGCGCAACGAGATGGAGCTTGCCGCCGCCGCTGCGCGCACGGGCCCCGACGCAAGCGCGTTGCGCGCCCTCGACAAGCTGGACTCGCGGCACGCGGCAGCCATTGCCACCCGTGACGCGACAGCGACACGGGTGATAGCCCGCTATGCCGGCGACCAGCACGGTATCCATGCCGAGGGCCACAAGCTGCCGGAGGGGGAGAGCGTCCCCCTGCCCCGCACGACGCGCCTGCTGATCGACGGGGTCGGCGAGCTCGAGGTCCGGCCGGGCGGGACGGGCCACGACGAGCGGTCGATCGAGGCGGCCGAAACCGAGCTGCGCGAGGCGCTCGCGGCGATCGGCGCCGACAGTGTCGAGCAGGCCCGCAAAGCGGCAGATCGCCGGCAGGCCGCCGAGCGGCGGCATGGCGCGGCGCAAGCGGTGCTTGAAAACCTCGCACCGGACGGGATCGAGCGGCTGCGCGAGGCGTTGGCGCGGATACCGGAACCGGCGGAAGACGCCGACGCGCCCGCCCCCGAGGCGGCCCAGACCGCGCTGGCGCGGGCCCGCTCGGACCACGATACGGCGCGCGCCGCTCGTGACAGGGCTGTCGATCGGCTGTCCGATGCCCGAGCCGAGGCCACACGGGCCGACACGTCGCTCGCTTCGCTTCAGGAACGGATGAAACGCGCCGAGGACGCCGTCGCCGCGCTCGGTGACATCACGGAGGATGCCATCGCGACCGAGGTGGCCGAGGCAACGGCGACCCTGGACAAAGCGAAGGCGGACCACGCGGAAAAAGAGCGGGCGGCGCCGGATCTCGAAAGCGCGGCCGCCGCGTTGAAACGCGCCGAGTCCGTCGAGCGCAAGGCGCGCGACGAGATCGCGCGGCTGACCCCGCTGCTGGCGACGCTGGAGGAGCGCATCGCGCGGTCGTCCGGTGACGCGGTCGAGGAACGGCTTGCCGAGACGGAACAGGAACTGGACGCGGCGCGGAAAGACCTTGCCCGCGTCGAGCACGAGGTTGCCGTCCTGATCCGGCTGGAAGAGGCGCTGGAGGCTGCGCGGACAGAGGCGCGCGAGCGCTATTTCGAACCGGTCGCACGGGAATTGAGGCCGCTTCTGGGCCTCCTCTGGCCCGATGCCGAACTGACCTGGGGACAGGACACGCTCCTGCCCGACGCCTTGATCCGCAACGGCCAGGAAGAACGCATCGACATCCTGTCGGGCGGCACACAGGAACAGGTGGCGCTGCTGGTGCGGCTTGCCTTTGCCCGGATGCTCGCCGCGGCGGGACGGGTCGCGCCGGTGATCCTCGATGACGCGCTGGTCTTCACGGACGATGACAGGATCGAACGGATGTTCGACGCCCTTCACCGGCAAGCGGGCGACTTGCAGATCATCGTGCTGACCTGTCGCCAGAGGGTGTTCCGCGAACTGGGCGGCAACACGCTTCGTTTGGGCACACCGCCCGGGGAGGAAGGCGCAGCCTGACAGCGGGCTGCAGGCGCGTATGAGCGCCTGCCTGTGAAAATGTCGTCTGGCGCCAGCGCCACGGTCAACTTGCCCGGCGGCCTTTCCGCGCTGGTCCGGGCGCCACGATCGGCCCGGCGCCTCAGATAGGCGCCGGTGTCGCGCGGATGCGGCCAAGGTCGTCACCGTCAAGCGCGAGCCGGATGCCCAGTGCGCCGCTGTCCTTCAGGACGGGGGATTTCCGGAGCCGGATCTCGGCGCCCTCGATCTCGGGGTAACGCGCGCAGGATTCGGCGATGCGGGTGATCAGCCGCTCCTGCGTGGCATAGGGGCCGTCCCGCGCAACGCGCGCGATGTCCGCGACCACCGGATCATAATCGAAAACGTGATCCATGCCATCCTCCCCGATCAGGACCAGCGCGGCGCTGATGTGCAGCGTCAGGTCCAGCATGTGCTGTCGAGGGCGCGTGTCCGGCGGCGCGTAAGTGCCGATTTCCGTTTCCAGCGCCAGATCCTGCAGCTCCACCGCGCTCGTGCCGGGCATCGCTCCCTCCGTATTTGCCTGCCTGACCGGACGTAGCGCCACGACCGCCCGCGTCACGCAGGACGATCGAATGCCCGCCGGCGCATGCGGCATTGTCTTATTTCGCGAGCGGGTTAACTGGAGACCCGCTCAAGACGGAGGCACACCACGAATGAAACATCCCGAGCCGACCCGCGCGGCGGGCGCGCATGTACTGGCAGCGTTCGCACCGCGCATGGGACGGCGCTACGCCAACGGACGCAATTTCGACCGTGGGCCGGGGGCACATCGCGACGTGTCAATGCTGTCGCCCTACCTGCGCCGCCGCCTTGTGACCGAGCATGAAACCGTTGCCGCCGCGCTCGGCGCACATGGACACGAGAATGCCGAGAAATTCGTTCAGGAAGTGATCTGGCGTGGTTACTTCAAGGGCTGGCTGGAACGCCGTCCGCAGGTCTGGGACAGCTACCGCGACGGTCTGATCCGTGATCTTGCCACGCTGGACACTGACCGCCGCCTGCGACGCGATGTCGAACGGGCCGAGGCCGGCGAGACGGGATTGGCCTGTTTCGACGCATGGGCCCGGGAGCTGGTCGACACGGGCTACCTGCACAACCATGCACGTATGTGGTTCGCCTCGATCTGGATCTTCACGCTGGAATTGCCGTGGCGGGTCGGCGCGGATTTCTTCTATCGCCATCTGCTAGACGGTGACCCCGCCTCGAACACGCTGGGCTGGCGGTGGGTGGCCGGGCTGCACACGCGCGGCAAGCCCTACAAGGCGCAGGCGTGGAACATCACCAAGTTCACGGATCACCGCTTCGCCCCGCGCGACGCGGATCTCGCCGAGGGTGTGCAGGGGCTGGACCATCTTGAGCCCGAGGGGCTGCCCGACGTGCTGCCCCTGCGCGCGCCGGTGCGGCCCGACCCGGACGCCCCGACAGCGCTGCTCCTGACCGAGGAGGACTGCCGCATCGAGGATTTCACGCCCCGATCACTGGACGTGATCGACGCGGAAGGCGTCGTTCTCGGCCGTCTAGCATCGATCATCGCCACGCGCCTGCGCGGCAAGCACAAGCCGAGCTTCACGCCCAACATGGA